>JAHZLQ010000078.1 GCA_022599775.1 Gammaproteobacteria bacterium | reverse complement strand
CTCCTCGCTGATGAACGACACCGAACGTGGCGTTTCCACCAGCGGTTTGGTGAAACCGAATGAAGAACCACTCGACTCGTTCGGCAATGCACGAAACGGATCTTCCGTGACCTCCATGTCGCTGAGCTGGGTAACGTCATCTGCGTCCTCAGCCTGCGCCTCGTCGGTCGTGTCCACCTGAGCGTGTGCGCTACCGATCATCGTCAACCCAAATATTGTTATCGCTAACAATCTCGAGCAGGCTCGTATCGATCCGCCCACCATATGCACTGACCGACTGCCGAGGTCCGGTAACATCGCAGCTATGGCGCCACTCTGAAAAACCGATGTTTGCGCTAACAATTTAATGTTAGCCATATTTACATTCAGTTTTTCACGTTCGATCCACATGATCTCTCCGATCTCCTTAATACGATCTGCGATGGGGCTGCGGTGACTCCTTTGTATTGCTTAGGACGCTGACCATCGTGGCTCCCCTACCCGCGCGGTGAATCGGCTGGCATGACTTGTGATTTCAGAACGAAAGACGACGAGGTCCAGCACCGCCCAGCGCCTGGGAACACGCTGTGATCGCACCACTCGGAGGAGACGGAATCTTGGCCAGACGCAGGCAGCGGTTTGCGCAACGAGGCGCCGCCACGGCGCGACAGGTGGCTGCTCGCGCCGGAGTTTCGACGATGACGGTGTCCCGGGTCGTCAACCAATCGCCCACGGTCTCCGACGACACCCGCAAAAAAGTGCTCGCCGCCATTCGCGAGCTGGGCTACGTCCCCAATCTTGCGGCCCAAAGACTGGCCGCAGTCGCAACGATACGACTCGGTTTGCTATTCCGCTCCAATACGGCGCCCTATCTAAATAGCTTTCTGCTGGGAGCACTTGAAGAGTGCGCGACCAAAGGACACGAACTCGTGGTCCAGGACTGCGGAGCGAGTGCCGACGACGAATGCGCCGCGCTCAACCGGCTAGTGGAAAGCGGCGTCACCGGAGTCGTACTACCGCCCCCCCTGGGTGAAACCGGCACGCTGGTATCCAAGGCCAAGAAAGCCGGAATTATAGTGGTGGTCTCAGGCGTTTCATGTTCGGAACTGCCGTCAGTACAGATTGACGATCACGAAGCTGCCCGCGAGATGACAAATTATCTACTGTCCCTGGGGCATCGCCGTATAGGCTTCATCGAGGGCCCGCCGGAACATACGGTCAGCGCGCGGCGACTACGTGGTTTTGTCCAGGCACTGCGTGAAGCAGGGCTGGACCCGAAAGACGCAGGCCTGGTTGAGACCGGACGCTTCTGCTATCGCTCAGGGCTAGCTGCCGCCGGGCGTTTGCTGCAACGTAAGCGGCGGCCGACCGCGATCTTCGCGGCCAACGACGACATGGCGGCCGCGGTATTGGCCACCGCGCAACGACTGTCAATCCCGGTTCCGGCCGAACTGTCCGTTGCCGGCTTCGACGACAGCCTGATCGCCGCTGCGATGTGGCCACCACTAACGACGGTGCAACAGCCGATCCGGGACATGGGACGTAACTCGATCCGGCTGTTGCTGCAGGAACTCATGCTCGGCACGAAGCGCGGCCGGCGCCGGCCACCCACAACTCTGCTGCGCCATACCTTGATCCGCCGCGGTTCGACCACACCACGCTGACCGAATGCATGCGCCGCCGGGCTGCCGCCCGAATCAAAAACTGAATCGGAGCGTGAACTGCCAGTGCCGATCCGGCATGGCTTGGGCAAGCACGTCGCCGAGTCGGTCCCCATTGCGGGCGCGAAAATAGCGTTCGTCCATCAAGTTGTAGACATCGAGCTTGGCACTCCAACGTTTATGCGACCAGAATATTCCAGCGTTGAAGACGTAACTCTCCGGCAACACGACGGTGCATAGACGCCCCGAACAGACACTTGAAAAATAGTTACCGCTGAAGGTGAAGCCCGAACCGGCCGGCATCATATAATTGAGATTGAAACCCAGCTGTGTATTGGGACTGCCTTGTTTTTCGCGATACCACGGCACATCGGCCGGCAGCACGACAAAACTGCGCCCGCCGTACAGAAAAGCTTCCGCTGGAAACACGACAGAACCGTTTTCATCGAACACGTCTTGAAATCCAAGAGTCCGGGCATCGACCAGCAGCGTTGTATCCTGATTAACGATGTACTCGGTCTTCTGCGAAAGTGCATAAGCGGATACGAAGAAATTTCGGAATGGAACCCACTTGACTTCGGCCTCCCAGCCGCGCGTGCGTGTTGTCGAAACTTCAGCGGAAATGACGGCGGGATCGTCATCGTCATTGACACCGAGTCGCTTCTGCTCATAGAGCGAGCTGGAAAGAAACAAGCGATCGTTCAGCAGGCTGGCCTTCACGCCCAATTCCACCAGAGAAGCTTTGCCGATGTGGCCGTGGTCAATGACGGCGCTGTCGATTCGATTGTTATTGCGGTCCAGGGCCAAGCTCGAACGCGTATAACTCGCAAAGGGATGAAAACTGCCGATCGCCCGAGACAGACTGGCATTCCACGACAAGGCGTCATCCCAACCTGAAGCTTTCGACGATTCGGTGACAAATTCACCGGGATTGTCCGACGTTCCGACATAGGGGTTGAAGGCCCCAGCGTAGTCGGTATTGTGCGCGCGCGATCCATCGAAACGACCGCCGAACAACAGATTGGTGTGGTCGAAAAAAGTTACGTCGAAAAGCATCGCCGCACCAAGTTCGTAGAACTCGGAGCGATAATGGTTGACCCAAGGGAAGCCGTCATCCTCTAGATCCGGATTATGAATCGGCGTTGCAAATGTCGTATTGGGTGTCATTCCTCCACTTTCGTCAATCCAGCTTGGCGCCATCGCGTCGGTGCGGTGTGAACCGTAATCGCCATAGTTGATCAGTCCCTTCGAAATCGTGTCGCGCGCATTGAGTGAACCCACGACGCCGATGTCCAGCCAGGCTGGCAAGCCAGGCAAACGGCGCGTCGCCGTCAACTTGTCCTCGACAACATAGACGTCCTGGATATTGACGTAGGGCTGCTCCGACAGCTTGTACTGGTGCATGCTGTCAAAAAAAAACTGATTCTTGATGGTCATTTGAGGATCGGTGTCATAGACCAGATCCAGATAGGCGGTCAGGAAATGTGCTTCGAGCTGCTTTTCGAACGCGGCAGCACGCCGTAGCTTGAGGGTGTCGTAGCCGACCGTGCGCGGATCCAGAGCCAGACCGATCGGCACGCCGCCGGACAGCGGCACCGGGCCGCCCACACCCTGTGCCCGCAGCAGGCCCTGCGGATCCGCCTCTGGGTGGGACTGCAGGTAGTCATACATCGAGAGAGGGATTCCCGGCACCGTCGGAAACTGGCCGATCGGCAGGTAATTTCCCGCGGCGTCGATCGGCCATGCCCACCGCTGGATCAGCGGCTGATTGCCGCCGCCGAGTTCGCCGATCACCGGCGAGGCCTCGTGCATTTCAAGATAACCGATGCGGCCATTGCCGTTGACGTCGAGATCGGCGAGCGCCTCGCCGCGTATGTAGCGGCCGCTGTCCACCAGATCCTGAGTGACACGGCCGGTCAACGCGCCGGCCGTCGCGGAGTACTGATAGCTCACGCCACTTTCGAGGCGAAAAGGCCCCAAAAAATTATCGAGGTTGATCGCCGCCTGCAGGATCTGCTGGTCGACCGGAACCCCGTACGAGAACGAGTCGGAATCTTCAAGCAATCCGTAAACATAGTAGCCACCGGGCTCAGTGGTCCAGTGCAAGGGTCCCCCGATCCCGAAGGAAAGCTCACGCCGATTGTAGGAACCGGCTACGAGCTGCGAGAAACCCTGACTCTTCTGCAGATAGTTTCCTGTGGCCGCGCGACCGGACTTCGGCACCATGTTGGTGTAGCCGCCAATCTTGCCCATGCCGTATATAGGGGAGGTCGGCCCCTTAACGACTTCGATGACGTCCATTGCGGCAAGTACGCTACGTGCATGACCTTGCAAGTTGAGACGCTTCATGCCGCGGAAATAGGTATCTGCAGGAACGTTACGAATGTCGATCGAACCCTGGATGCCGAATCGTGTGGTCGTGAAGACTCCCGGCGCCACGCGCACGAGATCTTCGACGGCCGACAGACCGAAACGCTCTATGGTCTCCTGGCTAATGAACGAGATCGACCGCGGCGTATCGAGCAAGGGCTTGTCGAAACCGAAGGCCGAAGCGCTCGACTCGACCGGTAGCACGCGGTTCGGGTCACCGACTACCCACAATGGATCGAGTTGGGCAACAATCTCGGAACTTGAGCCGGACCAGCGTGCGGGCTTCGACGGCGCTCGATTTTGAGACCACGCCTCCGACTCATCAGTCCGCGCGCGGACGACGACCGTATCTCCATCGATAATCGTCCAAGCCAGGCCAGAGCGCGCGAGCAGTCGATCGAGCACCCTATCGATCTGCAACAGACCGCGAATTGCGCCCGTCGACACGCCTCGCAGCGTACCGACTTCATAGATCACCTGCAGACCGGTCTGCTCGCCGAAACGGTCGAGAGCATCCATCAGCGCACCCTCGGCAATTTGGAACTGCACCTGCGGAACCGCCGATGATTCGCCGCCCCAAATCGGTTCGTTATTGGACCAGACGGGCGCATGCATGGCGAGCACGGCCAGCATCGCCAGCAACCGAACTCCGACGTTCCGAGGCCGAGCCATTGCGCGCAATTACCCAATACTGAAGACCAAATACAACAATTGCCTGCGGGACCATTGTCGCGGCACTCCGGTCATGCCCATTCACAGCAGCTTGGCCCGCGCCTGATCACTATTTTTTCTGCCGGCAATCACCTAAAACACTGACCAGCGCATTGATTGAAACCCCTATCAACACCGCAAATGCTACGTTGTGCCACGCTCCTTCGGTGGCAAATTCGATGTTTGAGCGCCGAACAGTACGAGTTCGCCATCACCGTCCCCGACGATGCGCAAGGGCAGCACTGCAGCAAATGCTTTGACAATCTGCTCACTGTCACCAGCAATGAAGTTGCCGCTGACGGTCAGCGCTGCCAGACCGGGATCACCGAGTCGGACTTTGCGAATGGAATACCGATTGACTTCAGCCAAGGCTTCCCGAAGCGGTGTATCACGAAACACATGGCGTCCACGCGACCAACTCGTCACCATTTCCGGGTCGATACGTTGTTTCGTAGCGCCGCCCGGCTCCAGAGCCAGCTGCTCACCCGGTCGCAAACGCTGGACTATGCGCTTTCCGCGGTCGTGACTTGTCACCTCCACAACACCCCGTGCAAGTGTCACCAAAACCTGCGGCCCCTGCTTCTGTACCTGAAAGCGCGTGCCCAGTGCAGTGACCGTGTCGTTCTCGATACGGACATTGAATGGGCGCCCTGCATCATGGGCGACATCGAACAAGGCCCGACCTTTCGTCAGTTCGACGCTTCGAGTCTTGGCCGTGAACCGTACGGCCACCTCGCTCTGTACGTCGAGCCGTACCGTGGAACCGTCTTCGAGTTCGAGTGTACGTTGCCCCCCGGCACCTGCCACGTAGATGACCGGCGTCGGCACGTGCGAAACCAAAGCCCAAGCCGAAACCGCCGCAACGATGACGCTAGCCGCTAGCGCGCCGGCCGACATCCACCGCACGCGACCAATCGAGCGACGCCGTGGCTGATCTTGAGCATCCGACGGGCCCATTGTGAACATGCGCTCCGCCATCGCCCGCAGGCGGGGATCGGTTGCGAGCCGTTCCATCTTTCTGTCTACGCCATCATGGATCATGGCAAAAGCCGCTGCATGTGACGCTTCAGCTCGAAGCCAACGCTCGAATTCACCCAGTTCAGCAGTCGTGCAATCTGGCGCATCCAGCCTTGCTGCCCACTGAGCCGCCTCCTCAATACTTTGCATAGTCGTTTTTGACCTCTCAATCTGCGTTAGGACGGCCCGCGAACGCCACCCCCTACCTTGACCGCGCAAGTTGCCAAGGCGCGGCTAATGTGCTTCTCAACCATCTTGACTGAAATTCCGCAGTGGCGCGCAATTTCCGGGTAGGTCATATGATTGACGCGGCTAAGCAGAAAGACTTGCTTGCACTTGGGCGGCAGTTCACCGATCGCCTCGAAAAGCACCTCCAACTCCTGCTGCGCCACAAGTTCGCGTTCAACCGACGGTCGCCCACAGGCAAGGTCCAGATCGTCGATACGGCACTGCTCCGATGTGTGGCGGCTCTGTTCCGAGCGCCCGAGGTCGTTAGCGACGTTGATCGCAATCCGGAACAACATCGATGAGGGCGACTGGATTTCGCGCGACCCCTCGTAACGCATAAGGCGGATATAGGTCTCCTGCGCGACATCTTGAGCATCATCTGGGCTACGCAAACGTTGCCTAAGGAAATAAAGAAGCGAATGGTGATACCTCTGAATCATTTCATGAACGGAGAGCCCCCCGCATTCGGGCTGTTCGCGGCATGGCAGCTCCCTCGATATCGCTTCATCCACCTTTGTGCTCCTGACCGGTCATGCTGGGCGTATCGACAAGCCGTGGCACCCCGCCGCCACGAAACAGTCATACTGCAATTTACTATGCAATCTCCGTGCCCATTGTAGAATTTGTTAAAACCATGACAATAGCCATGAAATCTTTGTAATCACTGATCATTATCACTTTTTATATTCGAATAGGGCAGATACACGGCTCACTTACGATCAGATCCGCAACGGCCATCAATTGCACTACGCTTCTGCACAAAAGCGTAAAGAAAATGCACTGTAGACGAGCACAACTAACATCCAAATTTTCGGGAAATTTAAGTAAGGACGCTTACCGGCCCCGTTTATAACGGACCATGGACTTACTTGAATCAACGCCTAGAGATGCGAGGACGGGCGGAGTCGATTTGCACGCCCGCAGATCAAAGGAGTCTTTGTCATCAAAGGGGACGACGGAACCCAACGCCGAGTATGCGACTCCACTTGGCAACAGAATCAGCTTTTCGCCAGCTCGCTCCGCCATTGTCGAATCAGCCGCTGCATGTCGTCTCGACCCATGTGCGGACGATCGCTAGGCGCCGGATTACCGCCGCCGCCCGAGAGTGCACGTTGAAGAAGCGAAATCGCTTCAAGCACATCCCTCCGATATTCCTGCGGTCGAGCCGTCTCGCCGGTCAGTCTGGGCAACAATCGGTGTGCATAGCGCGCGCGTTCGTGAATCAGCAGGGCGAGCGCAACCTCATGGCCTGGATCAGGTACAAGTTCCACCAAGCGGCGGGCCAGCGGAAGTTCCCGCTCCATTTCCGCCAGCGCCCGCCGCGCCTCGTCCAGCGCCTCGGCTTCGGCACCGCCGTTATAGGCGCGCTGGGCCAACACCATAAAGGCTGAATAGTGCTTTGAACCACTGTTCCATAGCGTGAACGCTCCTATGCTCAAAATCAGCATAGGCACGCCGAAATAGGTGAGTTGCCGCAACAAGACGACCCCGGGCCTTGAGGTTGGAGCACTCAAAACCTGATCATGTGTCGACGAATCGAGTTCCAGATTTTTTCGATTCTGAGGCTCGCGCAGTTTCCAGATGAAACCGTCGAAGTAGTAGTGCATCAATGTTGAGGTGAAGCCGAGCGCCATTAGCACCGACATCAGTAGGCGCCCGTCGAATCGGGTCGACAAGCTTGTTCCGTACCCAAGGCAAACCAGAACGTAGACTGCACCGGCCCAGACTCCACCACGTCCATGTAGCCTTCTGAACCAGCCGGGCCGGGAGCCATCCGCGCGGCGCGCAAGCGTACAGTTGTAACGCCAAACGATCGCCAGATACTGGGTCATGTGGACGATGCCGATCGCTGCAAACCCGACCTTGAACGTCCACCCTGGGGCAGACGTCAGCACCCACTCATTGGGGGTGTAAGCGAAATAGAGTGCGGCGATGGTTGTAGCCATCAGTCCCAGTTTCGCTGGACTGATAAACCAACCATTGCAATGGCACCAGACCAGATAGCCGGCGTAAGTCAGAGTCGCGGCCACTACTGCTCCGCCGGAAATCCACACCATGATTTCGACCAACGCCGACGGCACAAATGCGTAGAGCGGGAGATTGGCGGTAAGGAACAGATCGGAAACCAAACCGGCCAACCAGTCGCCGGCCGAGAGCAGAATAAAGACGAACCATATAGCCGACAGCATCAGATCCATCCGCGCCGCCAGACGCTTCGGTGCCGCGTTGTGACGGTCGTAAATGCGCGTGAAACCATAATGTTGCATCAGAAAATGCCACGGGTCCCAAATGACCAGCATCATGAACAGGTAAAGAAAGTTTTCGACCGGCAGCGCGTTCTGAAAGAGATAGGTCAGCACTACCGCCGACGCCGTCAATGGCACCACCGGCGCGAGCAGAAACGTCCAGCGAAAACGGCGGAACAATTCGACATCGCCGTAGATGCGAATGAAGGTCGGTAGGTGGTGCGAAATCGTCATCACCGCATGCACGCTAATGATCAAACTCGTGGCCGTTTCTGCGCCGAACGTCCGGAAAGTCAGTATTGCCAGCGCAAGCACGATCAGCGGCGCGGCGATGACCAGGAGACTGTCCTGCAAGGGATCCAGGATCCAGTTCTGACGGACGATCGGGGCATGCCGATGCTCATGGCTTCGCATAGATCCCGAAGCTGCGATCTGGTTGCTCGTCAACTCATGATCCCCGAGTGTGTGCGCCCACCAAGCTGCCCATTGGGAGGCTAGCGCTCAAATTGCGCAATCCATATGCTCCCGTCCATTTGAGACGGGAGCCGGCACCCTCCCCCTACCTATGGAGACTGATGTCTTCCGGAACCGCGGGGCCCTGCGCCGGATCCACCACAGCGGCCGCCACGTTTCCGGAGTCCGCCAACGTTGGCCCACTTGACGAGCGTCGCTTCATCAGGACGTACACGCCCGGGATAACGAACAATGTCAGCATGCTGCCGCAGACGAGCCCGCCGATGACGGCGATCCCCATCGACATTCGACTCTCGGACCCTGCTCCGAGCGCAAGGGCAATGGGCAGGATCCCGAGTATAGTGGCCGCCGTGGTCATCATAATCGGGCGTAAACGTGCCGCTGCAGCTTCGCGAACCGCGAGCAGCGAACTGGTCACACCGCCAGCGCGGCGCTGATTGGCGAATTCGACGATCAGGATTCCGTTCTTGGTGATCAGGCCGATAAGCATGATCAAACCGATCTGGGAAAAAATATTCAGGCTCTGATCAAAGAACCACAGGGCCAGCAGCGCACCCATCAGCGCCAGCGGAACCGTCAGCAGGATCACGAACGGGTCGACGAAGCTTTCGAATTGCGCGGCTAGTACCAGATAGATCAGCACTAGCGCCAGCACGAACACCCAGCCGAGCGAGGACGAACTCTCGACGAAATCGCGCGCCGAGCCGGACAGGGAGGTTGTGAACCGTTCATCAAGCGTCCGTGCGGCGGCCGCTTCGAACACGGCGATGCCCTCGCCCATACTGTATCCGCGTGCCAACGTGCCGGAAATTTCCGCGGCATTGTAGCGGTTGTACCGGTAGAGTTCAGGCGGCGCGCTGCTGTCACTCATGGACAGCACATTGTCCAGACGCACCATGCGCGTTCCATCGGCACTGCGCACGGCGATGTTGGCGAGATCTCCGGGGTTGGCACGGAAGTCACGTGTAAGCTGACCGACGATGTCGTACTGCTTGCCGTTGTACACAAAAAATCCGAACCGTTGTCCGCTGAGCGAAGACTGCAAGGTCTGTGCGATATCCCGTGTGCTGACACCCAGCGTCTGCGCCCGATCGCGGTCGATCGACACGCGTAATTCGGGATTGGTGAACTTCAAGTCGGTATCGACGAAGCTGAAGGTACTGCTCTTACGGGCCTCGTCGAGAAAAGCCGGAAGCCTGTCACGCAGGGCGTCAATATCCGGCGCCTGCAAGACGAAATCCACATTACCCGAAGTCGAGCGCCTCGCGCCGATGCTCGCCTCCTGTGTGATATTGACGCGAGCCTCCGTGAAGTGGCGCTGCAAAATCCGGAGATCCTCGACAATGTCCTGCTGGCTGCGCTCACGTGCCTCGCGTTCCTTCAAAAAGATGCGTATGAAGCCGTTGTTGACGGCGTCCGAGCTACCGGAGCCTGGCACTTGGGTCATCATCATGTGAGCTTCGGGTACGAGCTTGGCGGTTGCAGCTGCCAAGCGGTCCATGAAGTCCTGCATGTAGTCGTAACTGACGCCATTCGGTGCCGTGGCGCGCACCCAGATCCGTCCACGGTCCTCCAACGGAGAGAGTTCTCTGGGCAGGGAACCGAACAGCATCCAGATCAGGCCACCAGCCACGATCAGCACCGGGAACACGATCCAGCGCTGGCGCAGAAATCTGGACAGCCCGCGCACGTAAGCCTCTTCCATCGCAATGAACATGGGTTCGGTCTTGCGGAAAAGCCATCCGTGAGCTTGGTGCGGCTTGAGGAGTCGGCTGCTGAGCATGGGTGTGAGCGTAAGCGCCACGATCGCCGACAGGATCACGGCACCGGCGATGGTCACACCGAACTCTCGAAACAGACGGCCGGACAGCCCATTCATGAACAGCAGCGGAAGAAACACGACAGCGAGCGCAATAGTGGTCGACACCACCGCCATGAAGATTTCGCGCGTCCCGACGATACCGGCTTCGATGGGCGACAAGCCATCTTCGATCTTGGCGTAGATGTTTTCCAGCACGACGATCGCATCGTCAACGACCAGACCGACGGCAAGTACAATTCCCAACAGGGTCAATGTGTTGATGGAGAAGCCGGCAGCCGAGAGCACCGTGAAGGTACCGATGATGGAAACCGGAATGGCCAGCACCGGAATCAGGGTGGTCCTCCATTCACGCAGAAACACGAACACCACCAAGACAACGAGCGCGAACGCGATCAGCACCGTTTCGCTGACCTCCACCAGTGAGCGACGCACGTAGTCGGTATTGTCAAACGAGACGTCGACGCTGATATCGGCAGGAATCTCCTTACGTATCCGGGCTAGGCGACGCCTCAGCTCATTGATGATCTCGATCTGGTTGGCGCCGGGCTGCGGCCTGAAGTACAAACCGGCGATCGGCGTGTCGTTGACCTTGAGTGCACCGCGTTCATTCTGAGCACCGAGCTCGGCATAACCGATATCTCGAAACCGTACGACCCGATCACCCTCGCGCTTGATGATCAGCCCGTCGAACTCGTCGACGGTCGACAGGCGGGACAAGGTCTTGACCGAAAGCTCGACGGCGTCTCCCTCGATACGTCCGGAAGGCAGATCGACGTTCTCGCGATCCAGGGCGGCGCGAACGTCCAGCGGGGTCAGTCCATAAGCGGTGAGGCGCTCGGGGTTCATCCACAGCCGCATGGCATAGCGCTTTTCCGCGGGCTGGCTGACCTCGGCGATTCCGGGCACTGTCTGCAGACGCTCGCGCAGCGAATCGGCAAATGCGCCAAGTTGCAGTTGCGTCCGGTGTTCGCTGCTCAGCGCGATACCGAAGATCGGGCTAGAGTCGGCATGCGCCTTGAACAATATCGGCGGATCCACATCTGGCGGTAACCGGCGGGCGGCGCGCGCGACTTGATCCCGCACATCACTAGCGGCCGTGTCCAGGTCTGTATCCAACGAGAATTCCGCCGAAATGCGGCTGTTCCCCTCTTGGCTCGTGGAGCTCAGGCTGCTGATTCCGGCCACGGTATTGACGGCCGCTTCCAGCGGCTCCGTGATCTGAGCCTGGATCACATCAGCTGCCGCGCCCGCGTAGCTTGTCCTGATCGACAGCGTGGGCGGATCGACCGCCGGATATTCGCGCACACCGAGTCGTGTAAGACTGATCGCACCGACAAGCGTGATCAGTATGGAGATCACGATGGTCAGAACCGGACGTCGGATACTGAGTTCAGCGAGTGTCAAGAGGGCTCCGATCCGGCGATCGCCGGAACCGGCTCAACCTCGACGTGAACCTCCATGTCCGGCCGAACCTGCTGCAGACCAGAAGTGATCACCCTGTCACCGGGCTGCAAACCAGACAGGATCTGCACACTGCGATCTGTGCGTATTCCGGTTTTCACCTCGCGCCGTTGCGCACGTCCCTCTTCGACCACGAACACGGACTTCCCGTCGAGGCTAGGGATCACCGCCACCGCCGGTACCAGTAAGGCATCGGCGGCCTGGGACAGTGTCAACTCGACGCTAGCGAAAGTGCCGGGCAGCAGGCTGCCGCCTGGATTGGAGGCGCGAGCACGGATCAGCACCGTGCGCGTTTCCGGGTCGATTCGGGGGTCGAAGGCATAAATCTGTCCCCGATGGATTTGATCGTTTCCGGCGACGGTAAAGGCGACCTGGCTTCCGATCCGGATGCGATCGGCATATTTCTCGGGCACCGAGAAATCCAGCTTAAGTTGGTTCAGGCGTTGCAGCACGGCCACCTGCGTCGCCGCGTTGATGAAGGCACCTATACTGACGAAGCGCAGGCCGACGACTCCATCAAACGGCGCACGAATCTCGGTCTTGGCGATCTGCGCTTCGATTAGCGCCACCTCGGCGGTTTGTACGTCGACATCGCTGCGAGCGGCGTCGTGTTCGTCCTGACGAACCAAGCCGTCCTTGCGCAACTTGGCAATGCGGCGCTCTGTCAGTTCCGCCAACTCGAGCCGATAGCGGGCACGCCGCCACATCGCCTGGAGATCGCTATCATTGAGCTTGAGCAGGAGTTCGCCTTTGCGTATTGATGCGCCTTCCTCAAAATTGATCGCAACAACTTTCCCGGAGATCTCCGCCTGCAACTCGACACTTTCGTCGGCCCGCAGCGATCCGGTCGACGTAACTTTCTCGGACAGGTTTCGGGGCTGGATGGCGATCGCAGTGACGCGCAATTCGCGGCCAGCCGACGAGCCGGATCGTGGACCCGGCGGCGGCGGAACCTGCGCGACTTTCGTTTCCGCCTGATGCAGCAGGGGACGCAGCTTCGGTGCGGCGGCGACTCCGACGCACACGCTGGCGATGCCCACCCACAACAACGTGCGGGCCAGCGGCCTCACCGCCGACCTCGCCGTCGGTTCCACGGAGCCGGACCACTCAAGGCTCATTGTCCAAGGGACCGAAGCCGGGTGGGGGCCGACGATGCCGCGACACCGATTCGTACGCCGAGGCGATACGCACGAGAACTGGCTCGTCGAACGGCCGCGCCAGGAAGTCGATGCCAACCGGCAGCGTCGCCGGCACCGGGCCCACCTGCAAAGAACCCGCATGACCGCCGTCGCCAGCCTCGGCGTCGGAGTCGGAGTCGGTCACACGATCATAGACCTCGCTGGTAAAACCGGCAGGGACCGTGATCGCTGGAAAGCCCTGCTGTCCGAGGAAGGTCCAGACACCGCTGCCGCCTCGTCCATTAATAGCCGGCTCCGACGGAGCACCCAGCTTCTTCGGCGGAAGATTGCCGGTCGGGTACGTGACGGCGTCGAGACGCTCGAGTTGCATGCACTGCAGGACCATCTGCCGAATAGCGAAACGCCGCCGCAACCGCGAAGCGTTGTCGAGAACGTCTTCGTCCTCGGTGCGCTGGCGCGCCGCCTTCCGGTCCGGAAAACGATCGTCATCGTAAAAACGGGCCTTGGCGATCAGATCCGAATTCGAGCGGATGTTGCGATCACCCCGCTCGCGCAGGTACCGGTTGTACATGTACTTGCGCTCACCCGGTGAATCGTTGCGCCCAAAACTGCGAATCGACAGATCACCCGGTACTCGGTCTGGCGCGAATGCCAAATCGACGAAAGCCGCGATCGGATCCTGCTCTGGAATCAGCTCCGGGTAGCGCTGCGCAAACTCGGCGTTCATCAGCGCCGGCGCGTAGCGTGCAAAGCAGTCGTCGAACAAATGCCCACCGGGTCCCGGGTCGACGAGTTCCGCACCGAGGCCACGCAGAGTTTCCAACTCTCGGTCGACCAACATCACGTTTTCACGGTCGGCCGGCGAAAACGCGTCCAGATCCATGTACTCGCGCAGCACACCGATTCTCAGCCCGCTCAGGTTGCTGCTACTGACGAATTGCTCGTAAGGGCGATCGGGTAGTCGCCCCACGCCGAAGGCCGTCATTTCGTCCTTCGGGTCATAACCACCGATCACGCTCAGTATGCGGGCCGCATCCTCTACGGAGCGACAGATCGGGCCCGTCCGGGTGTGCAGGCCGGCGCCGATCATGCCGTCGCGACTGACCAATTCCTGGGTGGGCGCGATACCGACCGCACTGTTTGCGAACGCCGGCCCCCGAATCGACGAACTGGTTTCCTCCGCAATGGCGCAGGTGACCAGATTCGCGGCTACTGCCGAGCCGGAGCCGGCGCTTGAGGCATTCGGCGTCCGCTCTGTGTCATAGGGATTGCAGAATGTGCCGCCGAACGCGCTACGCGCGCCGCCCGATGCGTATTCGGCAAGATTGGACTTGGCCAGAATGATCGCACCGGCTTCGCGCAGTCGCCGCACAAACGTCGCATCGTCGGGCGGACGATCGTTGGCCCAGTCGGCATCACCCCCGGAAGTGGTGCGCATGTCAAAGGTGTCGTATTGATCCTTGATTGCTATCACGACGCCATGCAGGGGTCCGACCAATTGCCCGGTTTGTGCAAACATTCGATCCAGGTGATCAGCCACTTCCAAGGCGTCGGGCATAGCCGGATCGTCATCGACCGGATCAGTCATGCTGCGCGCCTTGCGTGGACCAAAGCCCCATTGCTCGCGTACCTTGGGTCTAAGGTTTAGCGTGGACAGCGCGTTGATCTGCCCGGCGTTCGGAATCGTCCGGATGCGACCGAGCGGTCCATCCGGCTGTTCCACGCAGACTCCGTTGTAGGCGCGAATCCGGCGCAGATACAGCGTCACGAGTTGCCTGGCCGTCAGCGCTCCAGAGCGCATCGCCGTCTGGATCTGATCGATATCGGCTTCGACCAGATGAAATTCCGATTGAGATTCGATTTGAGATTCGATCGGCGCCGGAGCCGTTTGGGGCGACGGACTGCAGGCCGCCGCCACCAGTGCCGCGCTGAGGCCGAGCAGCCCCCGGCGAAACCTGGCTCCGGCGGGCCTTGCGAGGCTGGACCGGCGCCTCACGGCTCGCCCACCAGTGGACCGAAGTCCGCTGGCGCCACGCGGTGGCGCGTTGCCGACTCGTACGCGGAGGCGATACGGAACAACACCGGCTCGTCGAACGGGCGTGCAAGAAAATCGATACTTACAGGAAGCTTCGCGGCAATCGGCCCGACCAGACGGGTTCCGTCTTCGCTACTGGCGTCTTCCACGCGATCGTAAACCTCGCTGGTGTAGCCGGCGGGGACCGAAATGGCCGGGAATCCGTTGGCTCCCAAGAAGGTCCAGGCGGTGGCCGAACGGCCATTCACGGACGGCTCGGTAGGCGCTCCCAACTTCGGCGCCGGTATGTTGCCGGTGGGATAGGTGATAGCATCCAGGCGCTGTTCACCCATGCATTGCAGCGCGATTTGCTGCAGTGCAAAGCGGGTCTGGAGGCGATTTCCGAGGTCTAGCGTGTGGTCGTCGTTCTTGCGTTGCAAGGCCTGTTTCTTGTCGCGAAAGCCGCTTTTGGGCCGAATGTCGGTGTAGAACGCGGACTTGTCGATCAGATCCCGGATGCTGCGTATGTTCGCGTCGCCGCGTTCCTTCAGATAGCGTTCGAGCACATAGCGGCCCTCGCCAACCGTACGTTCTGTGCCCAGATCACGAATACTGAGCCCGTCCGGAAACCGGGAACTGTCGAATGACATGCCGACGAGCAGCGGAATGTGATCCCCCTCCGGATGTCCGCTATCGTCGAACGGGAACAGCGTTGGAAACTGCTTTGTGAACAAACCGCTGAGCGTGGCCGGAGCGTAGCGCGCCACGCACGACTGGAACAGCGCCCCACCCGATCCGGGATCGACAATGGTGGCACCCAGGCTTTTGAGGTGGACGATTCCACGCTCCACAATATCGATGCTCTCGCGATCCGCAACGGTGAATAGACGCTTGTCCATGTACTCGCGGACCACGCCGATACGCAATCCATTCAAAGGCTTGTCTTCGTCGGCAGGCGCCAGAAAACTCGCATAGGGTTGCGCCGGCATACGACCGATGCTGAATGCCGTCAATTCGTCGGCGGGGTCGTAGCCCGCAATCACGTCGAGCACCCGCGCTACGTCCTCGACCGAGCGGCAGATCGGCCCTACGCGGTCGTTCATGAACGAAGCCGGGATCATGCCGTGCCGGCTGACCAATTCCTGCGTCGGCGCCAAGCCCACGACGGAGTTGTTCTTCGCCGGATTCCGAACCGAAGGGCCGGACTCCTCACCGATCGAGCACATCACCAGATTGGCCGCGACCGACGAAGCCGATCCGCCGCTGGATCGCCCGGGGCTGCGCTCAGTATCGTAAGGATTGCAAAACGTGCCGCCGAAGCTGCTGCGGTCTCCGCTCGCGTATTCGCCCATGTTTGCCTTGGCCAGAATGATGGCGCCGGCCTCACGCAAGCGCTTGACGAAGCTCGCATCCCGAGTTGGACGGTCGTTCGCGTAATGTGCATCCGCGCCGGCCGTGGTCCGCATATCGAATGTGTCGTATTGATCCTTGATTGAGAACACAATGCCGTGCAGAGGCCCTACCAGCTTGCCGGTCTTGGCCAAGGCTTTGTCCAGCTCCGCGGCGAACTCCAGGGCATCCGGCATGGAGCGGTCGTCGTCGGCGGGATCGGTCAAGCTACGTGCCTTGCGGACACCAAATCCCAGCGCGGTCCGCGTCTTTGGACGTAGATTGAGGGTAGACAGCGCATTAATTCCGCCGGCATGGACTATTGTCTGGACCGGGCCGAGCAGACCCTGGGTTTCACGAACGCACGAACCGTTGTATGCCTTGATCCGGTTTAGGTAGTCGTGGGTGAGTTCCGTTGCGGTCAGATCTCCGCTGAGCATCGCGCGATGCACCTCGCTAATCGTGGCCTCTTCGAGGTGAAAAGATCGATCGGATGCCACCGCCAGTGGACTCAGCGCGGCGGCCAAAATAGAGCAAACCAGCGCCGCAAAGCGCCCATAGTGGATGGGGCGACACCGCATTGCGGTCGGCGCCTCCTTACTCAAGTTCCAACTGCCGCTGCCTCTCGGTGTCATCGGCACGCCCCGGAATCTAACCTCGCTCCCATTTAGACGGCCGCTATCATTGACTCCCCACCCATGGCTCAATCAAAGGACGCAACGAAGGCGGACAGTCAAACTTTCAAACCTTGATGAGTCCGCCGACAGAGCCGGGGACCTACCTCACCGAGTTGATCACCTCAAGCTGCTGGATCACGCCAATTGGCATTGGCGCTCCAAAATTCGACACTGCGGCGATAGGCCTCGCGGTCCAGCGGCACGCCCGAGCCGCCTTCCTCCACGCCCAGCGCATTGCGCATCATCATCGGCGCCATCGGGATTTCCTCCGGCTGCGCGGTCGCCAGACAACCGACCACGCCCCAGTCGGCGTCTATCGGCTCGCCTTCTTTGTGCAACTGCTCGCGGTCGTAGACGATCACGATCACGATCAGGTATTGCGTGCGCGGCGGGTTCACGTCCTCGAACCAGCGCGTCAGCACCGGAAGCTCGGCGCGGGTGCGCGCCTCGTAGGCCGATCTCAGCAGGTGCTGGTTGTCCGGTGTGACGGCCACGGTGGAACACCGCGTTTGCGTCCAGTTGCGGTGGACATGCAGCTTGCAGAACCCGGCGTAGCCATCGAGCACTCGAAGCGGCGGCACCGCGTTGAGATGACGCTCAAAGTCGTCGGGCCGCACACCGTCGATAGCGTCGCGACATCCGGAGGCAGGAAACAGGCGGGTTCTGGCAAACTGGGTCAGGACGATCTGCACGGCAACTACGGATCGGGATTTCGTCGATCACGATGTTGCCGCTAAGCGGCGGTGCTCGGCCATCAGGCAGCTGTCCTGAATCACGTCGATGCCGGCCCGCGCCAGACGCTCGGCCACGGCGTCGTTGCGTATGCCGAGCTGCATCCACACGGCCCTGGGGCGCTCGGCTAGGATGTCCTCCACGCGCGCGGCAATGTCCGCCGGCCGCCGGAAAACATCCACCACATCCACGTCTTCGACGATATCCGCCAGGCTCCGATGCACGGGGCGGCCGAGGATTGAGCACCGCCCCCCTTCATCGACGCCAGCAGGTGGTCGATCCCGGCGACGTCCTCGATCAGGTGTGTTTGCCAGTTCATAGCCTTACGGTGCCGTCTCCCGCCGGCAACGCAAGCGCCCGATAGACTGATCCGTGGCTGCTTCGGCGTCCGTTCAGGCCAGACCAAGCTTCGCTGACTAGGCTGAAATTTCAGGTTTAGGCTCGGGTCGGAAACCGACGCCGACAGCAAGGGAGTTTGGGGACTTGGCCCAGGTCTTCGGCCGACACATGGATTTTGTCGCACGCCTGGTCGGGCTGGGCGTGATCGTGCTGGCTGCCGGGGTGTTCTGGATCTGGCGTGACGCGACCGCCGCCTCGCATCCGCCCGGCTCTGCCGTCGCACAGCCCATCCCGTTCAGCCACAAGCACCACGTCGGCGACGACGGCATCGACTGCCGCTACTGCCACGCCAATGTCGAAACCGCCGCCACCGCCGGCATGCCCTCGGTCGAGGTGTGCATGAGCTGCCACTCGCAGCTTTATACCAACCAGCCGGCGCTGCAGCCGCTGATCGAAGCCTGGCAGTCCGGCAAGCCGATTCGCTGGCAACGCGTACATGACCTGCCGGACTTCGCCTACTTCGACCACAGCGCGCACGTGAACAACGGCGTCGGCTGCGTCAGTTGCCATGGCCGCGTCGACGAGATGCCGCTGACCTGGCGTCACGCCTCGCTAAACATGCAGTGGTGCCTGGACTGCCACCGCGACCCGGCCCAGGCGCTGCGCCCGCGCGACAAGGTGTTCGATCTTGCCTGGCAGCCCGCGAACCAGCGCGCCACCGGCACCGCATTGATCGCCGCCTACCACGTTCCGATGGAACGACTGACGGAGTGCTCCACGTGCCATCGCTGAGCCGCATCGACGAACTGCGCCGACTGCTGGCGGACCTGCGCGGCCCGGCGCTGTGGCAGCAACTCGACCAGCTCGCCGAGCACCGCGCCCTGCGCGAACTGGTCGAACAGCAATTCCCGCATCTGTCGCGCGCACCGGCGATGGACCGGCGCGGCTTCCTGCGCTTTGCCGCGGCGGCGGTCGGCAGCGCCGGACTGAGCGCCTGCGGCGGCCCGCCGCCGGAGCACATCGTGCCACAGCAGCGGCTGCCGGAAACGACCGTGCCCGGCAAGCCGGTGTTCTACGCCAGCACGCTGACGCAGGCCGGCAGCGGCATCGGCGTGCTGGTGGAAACCCACGGCAACCGGCCCACCAAGATCGAGGGCAACCCCGGCCACCCGTCCAGCCTCGGCGCCACCGGCATCCACGCCCAGGCGGCGATCATGGACCTGTGGGACCCGGATCGTTCGCCGATGATTCTGCGCGGCGGCACCGAAGTCGGCGCCTGGAACGGCGTACTCGCCGAGTTCGCGAAGATCCGGCAAGCCGGCGGCGACGGCCTGCGTCTGATGACGCCGAGCATCGCCTCGCCGACGCTGCGCGCGCAGATTGAAACGCTGCTGGACGAACTGCCCGGCGCACGCTGGCACCGACATGACGCGGTGGACCTCTCCGCAGCAGCCGAAGGCGCGCGCATCGCCTTCGGCCAGGCGCTGCAGCCGCAGTACCGCCTGGACCGCGCCGAGCTGATCGCCCTGTTCGATGCGGACCTGCTGGCACAGGGGCCGGGCCATCTGCGCCACGCGCGGGACTTCGCCAAGCGCCGCGAACCGCCGCGAATGAACCGGCTCTACGTGGCCGAACCCAGCCCCACGCCCAGTGGCAGTCTCGCCGATCATCGTTTGCCGATCGGCGGTGAACGGGTCGCCGAACTTGTGCGCCTGCTCGCCGCCAAACTGGGGATCGGCGACACCGGAGCCGCGCTCGACCCGACAGCGGAGCGCTGGATCGCGGTGCTGGCCGAGGACCTGCGCGCAGCGGGACCGGCCGCGCTCGTCGCCGCCGGACCGGCGCAGCCACCGTCCGTGCACGCGCTGGTCTGGGCGATCAACCATCGCCTCGGCGCAGTCGGCCACACCCTGCAGTTCATCGCGGCACCGCGACAGGGCGAGCCCTACGCCACGCTGCTGTCGGACATGGAGGACGGCAAGGTCGAGACCCTGTTGATGCTGGACGTGAACCCGGCCTACGACGCGCCGCAATCCGCGCGGTTTGCCGAGGCGCTGCAAAGAATTCCGCGCAGCGTCCACAGCGGGCTCTACACCGACGAAACCGCGCGCCTGTCGCACTGGCACATCCCGCTGGCGCACGCGCTGGAATGCTGGTCGGACGCCGAGGCCCACGACGGCAGCGCCAGCCTGCAGCAGCCGATGATCGCGCCGCTGTACGGTGCCCGCCCGGCCCACGAAATCCTCGCCGCCCTGCTCGGCGATCCGAGACCGCAGGCGCGCGACATCGTGCAGGCGCATTGGCGCCAGCGGCTCGGCGACGCCGGTTTCGACACACGTTGGCACGACAGCCTGCGCCAGGGTCTGATCGAGGGCACGGCGGCCGCCACGCTCCGCCCCGCGCTGCGCGAACTGGATCTGCAATGGCCGCCGCCCCTGCCCGGCCCGGTGCTCGAAATCCGCCCGGACCCGACGTTGTGGGACGGCCGCCAGGCCAACAACGCCTGGCTGCAGGAGCTGCCGAAGCCGATCGCGCTGAATACCTGGGGCAATCTCGCCTGGGTCGGCGCACGACTGGCGCAGCAGTACGACATCGAAAACGGCGACGTGCTGCGCCTGAGTACCAACGGCGCGTCGATTGAAATTGCCGCGCTGGTACTGTCCGGCCAGGCGCAGGACAGCCTCACCGTGCACCTGGGGCACGGCCGCCGCGCAGCCGGACGCATCGCCAGCGACGTCGGCGTGGACGTGGCGGCTTTGCGACCCACCGACGGCGCCTGGCGCAGCGGGCCGCTGAAGATCGAAAAATCCGGCGAGCGCCGCATCCTCGCGCGCGTGCAGACCCAGGACGGCATGGAAGGCCGCGAGCCGGTGCGCCGCGCCACGCTGACCGAATACCGCCAACACGACGGCGCGCTGGTCGAGGACGAAACGCCGCAACACAGTTTCTACGACGCCAACCCGCCGCAAACGCGCGAGCCCGGCAAGCCGGCCTGGGGCATGAGCGTGGACCTCAACGCCTGCCTCGGCTGCATGAACTGCACGATCGCCTGCCAGTCCGAAAACAACATACCCACGGTCGGGCGCGAGCAGGTGGACCTCGGCCGCGCGATGCACTGGATCCGCGTGGACCGCTATTTCGAAGGCCCGGTTGAGACTCCGGAAATCCTGTCGCAGCCGGTGCCGTGCATGCACTGCGAGCACGCGCCCTGCGAGCTGGTGTGCCCGGTCGGCGCCACCGTGCACGACGACGAAGGGCTGAACGTGCAGGTCTACAACCGCTGCGTCGGCACGCGCTTCTGCGGCAACAACTGTCCCTATTCCGTGCGCCGCTTCAACTTCCTGCAGTACGCGGATCGCGACACCGAATCGCTGCGCGGCGGCCGCAATCCGGACGTGACCGTGCGCAGCCGCGGCGTCATGGAAAAGTGCAGCTTCTGCATACAGCGCATTTCCGCGGCGCGCATCCAGGCCGAGAACGAGGGCCGCGAGATCGGCGACGGCGAAGTCGTCACCGCCTGCCAGTCCGCCTGCCCGACGCAGGCGATCACCTTCGGCAACATCGCCGACAAGGACAGCGCGGTCTCCAAGAAAAAAGCATCGCCGCGCAACTACGATCTGCTGGCCGAACTCAATACGCGGCCGCGCACCAGCTATCTCGCAAGGCTGCGCAATCCCAACCCCGCGCTCGAAACAAACGGGGAGGACCAGGCGTGAACGGCGAAGGCTGGCTGGCAGCCGGCACCACGCCGGGCGACGTCGATGCGCGCATCGCCCGTCCGGCGCTGGCGCCGCGCTTTGGTGCCGGCTGGCGCATCGGCCTGTCGGTGTCGCTGCTCGGCGTCTTGGTGCTGATGTTGACGGTATCGGTGCTGCTCACGGTCGGCGTCGGCATCTGGGGCATCAATCGACCGGCCTACTGGGGCTTCGCCATCGCCAACTACGTGTGGTGGATCGGCATCGGCATGGGCGGCACCTTCATTTCCACGGCGCTGTACCTGCTGCGCCAGCCGTGGCGCAATTCGCTGAGCCGCTACGCCGAAACCATGACCGTGTTCGCGGTCTGCGTCTCCGGCATCTTCCCGATCCTGCACCTGGGCCGGCCATGGTTCTTCTACTGGCTGTTTCCGTACCCGGATACGATGAATGTGTGGCCGCAATGGCGCAGTGCCCTGTTCTGGGACTTCTGCGCGATCCTCGCCTACCTGCTGGTATCGGTGCTGTTCTGGTACGTGTCGATGCTGCCGGATCTGGCGACCCTGCGCGACCGCGCCGCCGGGCGCACACGCCGCGTCGTCTACGGCTTTCTCGCGCTGGGCTGGCAGGGCGAGGCGCGCGAATGGCAGCGGCTGGAGGCCTTGACGCGCATCATCGCCGCGCTCGGCGTGCCGCTGGTGTTCTCGGTGCACAGCATGGTCGCCCTGGACTTCTCGGAAGGCCTGCTCGCCGGCTGGCATACCACGATCTTCCCGCCATTCTTCGTCGCCGGCGCGCTGTTCTCCGGCTTCGCCATGGCCCTGGTCATCGGCGTGCCGCTACGCAAGCGTTTCAGGCTCGAAGCGCTGATCACCGAGCGCCATCTGGACCGCCTGGCGATCCTGCTGCTGACCGGCGGCCTGGTGGTGGCCTATTGCTACGCCGCCGAAATCTTCATGGCTTACTACAGCATGGACGAGTACGAACTCGCGGTGACGCGCTTTCGTTTCACCGGCCTGTACGCGCCGGTCTACTGGGCCGCCATCGTCTGCAATGTGCTCGCGATCCAGCCGCTGTGGTGGGCACGCGTGCGGCGCAGCCCGCGCTGGCTGTTCTGGATCGGTCTGTCGGTGGTATTCGGCATGTGGTGCGAACGCATCATGCTGGTGCTGTCCAGCGAATACCGGCCGTTCCTGCCGGCGGCCTGGGGCCGCTTCATGCCCACGGTCTGGGACTGGGCGATGCTGGCCGGCTCCATCGGCCTGTTCATGACGATGCTGCTGCTGTTCGTGCGCTGGTTTCCGGTGGTGTCCATGCACGAGACGCGACAGCTGGCCCACGCGTCCGCCCAGGGATCCAGGGAGGCGCAGGCATGAGCACCGGTCTGCCGGGACTGCTCGCCCGCTTCGACACGCCGCAAACCCTGCTGGGCGCGGTGCAGGCCGCCCGATCGCAGGGCCATCGCGGCCTGCGCGCCTGGACACCGTACCCGGTGGAGGGCCTCGCCGAAGCCCTGGCGCTGCCGCCCAGCCGTTTGCCGCTGGCGATGCTGCTCGGCGGCCTCGCCGGCGGCCTCGGCACGCTGGCCCTGCAGTACTACAGTGCCGTCATCGACTACCCCGTCAATATCGGCGGGCGGCCACTGGCGAGCTGGCCGGCCTTCGGTCCGCCGGCACTGGAAATGACGCTGCTGTGCGCCGGGCTGGTCGGAATCCTCGGCCTGCTGCTGCGCTCCGGCCTGCCGCGCTGGCATCGGCCGGAATTCGACTGGGCGGGAATGGAACAGGCATCCTCCGATGCGTTTCTGTTGTGGCTGCCGCTCGATGACGAGGACGGCGAAGCCCTGCGCGATTGGCTGCTGAGCAACGGAGCGCGGGACCTCAGCCGAGTCGGAGGCGATTCATGAACCGCCTGGACCCGATTGACCGGCCGCGCAGCAGGGCCAGGCTGCTCGAAATCGCGCTCCTCGGCGGCCTGCTGGGGCTGGGTCTCGCCGGCTGCGAGAACGCCATGCAGGACATGTACGACCAGCCGCGCTACGAGCCTTACGAACCCAGCCCGCTGTTCGATAACGGCAACTCGATGCAGGACCCGCAGCCGGGCACGGTCGCGATGGCCGCCGGCCGCGGTGCCGACGCCAGCGGCGCGCAGGCCGCAAGCGCGCAGCTCGAACCCTTGCCGCAACCCGATGCGAAAAACCCGCTGCCGCCGACGATGGCGGTGCTCGAACGCGGGCGCGAACGCTACGAGGTCTATTGCGCGCCCTGCCACAGCCGTGTCGGCGATGGCGACGGCTACATCACCCGCCGCGGTTTCCCGCGGCCGCCGAGCTTTCACCAGGATCGCCTGCGCCAGGCGCCGGACGCGCATTTCTACCAGGTCATCACCGGCGGCTACGGCGCGATGATGCCGTACGCCGGCCGCGTCGCACCGCAGGATCGCTGGGCGATCATCCGTTACATCCGCGCGCTGCAACTATCGCAGCACGCGCCGCTGCAACAGTTGCCGGACAAGGTTCGCGCCGAGGCGGAGGCGGCGCTGAAATGACGAAGACCGCACCGCTCATCGCAGCCGTCGGCGTGATCGCGCTGACCAGCGTCGCCTTTGTCGAAACGCGGCAGGCGCAGGCCGCGGCGAGTTCCCTGCTGATGGCCTGCTGGCTGTTCGCGGGGCTGGGCTTCGGCGCGCTGGCCTTGCTGCTGCTGCACGATCTCACCGGCGGGGACTGGGGCTGGCCGCTGCGCCCGGCGCTGCAGGCGACGGCGGCGACGCTGCCGCTGACGACCGTGGCGACGCTGCTGTGGCTGCCGGCGCTCGATGCGCTGTATCCCTGGGCAACGGCTGCGGACAATCCTCAGTCCTGGTATCTGGACAAACCGTTCTTCATCGTCCGCGCGCTGCTGTTCCTTCTGAGCTGGAGCGCGCTCGCGCTGTGGGTGCAGCGCCCGCCGCCGCCGCGCCGACGCGGCCCGGTGCTGGCGCTGTTGTGGCTGGGCCTCAGTGGCAGCCTCGCCGGCATCGACTGGGCGATGTCGCTGACGCCGGAGCACCACGCCGCCGGCTTCGGTCTGCTGACGATCAGCGGCTGGGTGCTCGGCGCGATGGCGCTGGCGGTCGGCGCCTCGGCCACTACTGTCGAAAACGAAAGCATCCGAGCGGATCACGGCGCCTGGCTGCTGATGCTGCTGTTGCTGTGGGCCTATCTGGCCTACATGGACTATCTGACGGCCTGGATCGGCGACCAGCCTTCGGCGCTGGCCTGGTACTGGCCGCGCGTCGGCACCGAATGGTCCCGGTGGATGCTGGCCGGCGTGGCGCTGCGCGTACTGCTGCCGTTCTGCCTGTTGCTGGACGGGCGCGCGCGCCGCAATCCGCGCGTGCTGGCCTTGTGCGCGGCGCTGCTGCTGGCGGCGCAGTTCATGGAGGCGGTGCTCATGATCCTGCCGAGCCTGCGTACCTCCGGACCGCTTTGGCACTGGAGCGACCTGCTCGCCGTGCTCGGGCTCGGCCTGCTGTTCGGCAGCGCTTTCGAGTTCCTGCGACGGCGCCGCACGAGAATCGACGGAGAACCGGAATGAACAAGGCCGCAAACCCTGCCGCTTCCGGACACGAGCCCGAAAACCTTTCCATCCAGCGGGTCTGCGTGATCATCGGCGGCGTCTTCGGCGGGCTGATCGCGCTGAGCCTGATCAGCCTGTCGATCTGGCAAGGCCTGTTCGAATACGCGGACAACAAGTCGCCCGCGACCCCCGTGGCCATCCCGCCTCCGCCGCGTCTGCAAGCTCGACCGCTGCCCGACTACCGGCAGTACGAGGCGCATAAGCAACAGCAGCTCGATACCTATGCCTGGGACGACCGCCGCCAAGGTGTCGCGCGCATTCCGGTGTCGGCGGCGATGCAGGTGTTGGCCCGCGACGCCCAGGGCGCCGCGAATGGCGGTACCGAATGAGGGCGCTACTGGCCTTGGCCATGCTGGTGGCGGCGTGCGCCGTGGCCGCGCAGCCCCCCGTGGTCGACATCGACGCCGTGCGCTTCAGTCCGCGAGCCGGCGCCCGGGTTCCGGCCGATATCGCATTGCGCGATGCGGATGGTCGGGCGTTCCATCTGGGCGAACGCTACGGCGACAAGCCGCTGGTGCTGATGCTGGGCTACTACCATTGCCCCAATCTTTGTGGCGCGGTCTGGGCCGGACTGGCCTCGGCGGTCAGCGAGATCGACCGCCGGCCCGGCCGCGACTTCGAACTGCTGGTCGCCAGCATCGACCCGGACGAAGGCCCCGCCGACGCGCGTCAGCGTCGCGCCGCGCTGGCCGACAGCTTCGACCGGGCCGGCATCCCGCGGTGGCACTTCGCCACCGGTGACGAAACCCAGATCCGGCGTCTGGCGCAGGCGGTGGGCTACGGCTACCGCTATGACCCGCAACAGCGTCAGTACGCACACGCCGCCGGCGTCCTGGTCCTTGACACCACGGGCCGCATTGCGCGCTATCTGGCGGGCGTGCAGTTCGACCCGCAGACCCTCAAGCTCGGCATCGTCGACGCGGCATTGGCACAGCCCGACCGTCGCGGCGGTGTCCTGCAGGCTTTTGCCGATCAGGTCTTGCTGCTCTGCTATCACTACGACCCTTCGAGCGGCCGCTACGCTTCGCGCATCAATCGCATCCTCCAGGTCGCCGGTGTGGCATCGGTACTTGCCCTGGGCGGTTTGATCGCCTGGCTGCTGCGGCGGGAGTCGACTGACGAGGGTGGCGCATGATCGGTTTCGACCGGCTCATGACCGGCGCTTCGAACATCGCCGACGACGTCGATGCGATGTTCTTCGCGATGGTGGCGCTGTGCGGCTTCGTGCTGCTGGCGGTGACGGTCACGCTGGTTCTCTTCTCGGTGCGCTACCGGCGCGGCAGCCAGGCCGACCGCAGCGGCGACCATTTCCGCCATCTCGGCGTGGAACTGACCTGGACACTCGTACCGGCCGTGTTGTTCATCGGCATCTTCGCCTGGAGCATCGGTCTGTTCGCGAAGATCCAGACGATGCCCAAGGAGGCGACCAGCATTTACGTGGTCGCCAAGCAGTGGATGTGGAAAGTGCAGCACGCCGATGGCCGGCGCGAGGTCAATCAGCTGCACATTCCGGTCGGCAAGCCAGTGCGTTTGACGATGACCTCGCAGGACGTGATTCACAGCTTTTTCGTGCCGGCCTTCCGCATCAAACAGGACGTCTTGCCGAACCGCTATACGCAGATGTGGTTCAAGCCGGAGAAGACGGGGGAATTCAGGCTTTACTGTGCCGAGTTCTGCGGCACCGACCACGCACTCATGCGCGGCCGCATCGTGGTGATGGAGCCCGCCGCCTATGCCCTGTGGGCGGACGCCGGCGATACCGACAGCCTTGCCCAACAAGGCGAGGCGCTGTTCCGCCAGCTTGGCTGCAGTGGTTGCCATGGTCCCGCCGCCACCGTGCACGCGCCGGACCTGGCCGGGCTTTACGGCAAGCCCGTTCCCCTGAGCGACGGCAGCACCGTGACCGCCGATGCCCGCTATCTGCGCGACAGCATTCTGCTGCCGAGCAAACAGGTGGCCGCCGGCTACCCGGACATCATGCCGACGTTCCAGAACCAGATCGACGAGGAAGACGTGATCGCGCTGACCGCCTACATACAGTCGCTGGAACCGAACCCGAACCCGCGCCAGGAGATCGTTGATGCCCCACGCTGACAGCCCGGCCTCGTTCCTGGATGCGCCGACCGGCTTTCGCAGCTGGCTGCTGACGCACGACCACAAGCGCATCGGCATTCTGTACGCGATCGCGATCACCGCGTTCTTCTTCGTCGGTGGCGCCGCGGCGGTGCTGATCCGCACCGAACTGGCCACGCCGCAGGGCGACGTGCTTACGGCCGACGGCTACAACGAGGCCTTCACCGTGCACGGCGTGGTCATGGTCTGGTTCTTCCTGATTCCGTCGATTCCCAGCGTGCTCGGCAATATCCTGCTGCCGCTGATGCTCGGGGCCCGCGACCTGGCGTTCCCGCGCCTGAACCTGGCGAGCTGGTACCTCTACGCGCTCGGCGGCATCTTCACCATTGCCTGCCTGATCGCCGGCGGCGCCGATACCGGCTGGACCTTCTACACGCCGTTCTCGACGCTGTTCTCGAACTCCAATGTGCTGCTGGTTGTGGTCGGCGTGTTCATCGTCGGGTTTTCGTCGATCCTCACCGGCCTCAACTTCGTCGTCACGATCCATAGCCTGCGCGCGCCGGGCATGCACTGGTTCCGCATGCCGCTGTTCGCCTGGACGATGTACGCCACCAGCCTGGTGATGATCCTGGCCACGCCGGTGCTGTCGATGACGCTGGTGCTGATCGGCCTGGAGCGCGTGTTCGGCGTCGGCATCTTCGACCCTTCGCTGGGCGGCGACCCGCTGCTGTTCCAGCACCTGTTCTGGTTCTACTCGCACCCGGCGGTCTACATCATGGTGCTGCCGGCGATGGGCGTGGTCTCGGAGATCATTCCCTGCTTCGTGCGCAAGCGCATCTTCGGCTACCGCTTCATGATCTATTCGATCATGGCGATCGCCATCGTCGGCTTCTTCGTCTGGGGCCACCACATGTTCGTGTCCGGCCAGTCGATGTACGCCGGCATCGTGTTCTCGCTGCTGAGCTTCGTCGTCGCCATCCCCAGCGCGATCAAGGTCTTCAACTGGACCGCCACGCTGTACAAGGGAAGCATTAGCTTCGAGGCGCCGATGCTCTACTCGCTGGGCTTCGTCGGCCTGTTCCTGCTCGGCGGCCTCACCGGCCTGTTCCTCGCCGCCACCGCGCTGGACGTGCACCTCACCGACACCTATTTCGTGGTCGCCCACTTCCACTACATCATGGTCGGCGGCGCCGTCATGGCCTATATGGGCGGCATCCATTTCTGGTGGCCCAAGGTGACGGGCCGGCTTTATCCCGAAGCCTGGGCGCGCTTCGCCGCGATCCTGATGTTCTTCGGTTTCAACTTCACCTTCCTGCCGCAGTTCGTGCTCGGCTTTCTCGGCATGCCGCGCCGCTATCATGCGTACGATCCCGAGTTCGGCCTGCTCAACGCCTTTTCCTCCGGCGGCGCGGCCGTGCTCGCCACCGCCTACCTGCTGCCGCTGGGCTACCTGAGCTGGTCGCTGTTCTACGGCGCGCGGTCGCCGGCCAATCCCTGGGCCGCGTCCGGGCTGGAATGGCAGACCAGCTCACCGCCGCCGACGCACAACTTTCTGGAAACGCCGCGTGTCGACGGCGGCCCCTACGAGTACAGCCCGTCCCAGGCCGAAGCCGAAGCGGAGGCTAGGGCATGAGCCGCGCCGTCTCCCCGGCCGAGCCGTTCGACGACATCGAACAGCAGTCCGGCGCCGCCACCTTCGGCATGTGGGTGTTCCTGGCCACGGAGGTGCTGTTCTTCGGCGTGCTGTTCGCCGCCTATGCCTACTGCCGCGTGCAGGACCCGCAAGGTTTCGTGCTCGCCAGCCGCCATACCGATCTGCTGCTGGGCGGTATCGAAAGCGTGATCCTGCTGCTCAGCGCCGCTGCCGCCGCCTGGGCCACGGCGCTGCTGCGTCGCGATGAAAACCGTGCCAGCGCGAACCTGCTGTGGGGCGCCGCCGGCCTCGGCGCGCTGTTCATGGCGCTGCATCTCTACGAATACTGGAAGGACTATGGCGAAGGCCTGGTGCCCGGCCTGCGCTTCACCTACACCGGGCTGCACGCGCAGACCGTGGAACGCTTCTACGCGCTGTACTACGCAATGACGCTGGTCCACCTGCTGCACCTGCTGATCGGCATCGTGCTGCTCGCGTTCTACGCGCGCGAGGTGCGGCGACAGCGCATTGGCGCCGTCTATGCAACCCCGGTGATGTGCGTGGCGCTGTACTGGGATTTCGTGGACATGGTCTGGATCTTCCTGTTCCCGATGCTCTACCTGCTGGATCGCTCATGAACCGGGAACTGCTCCGCGCCGGCCGCCTGCCCGCACTCATGCTGCTCGCGCAGCTCATGCTGCTGGGCTTCAACCTGCTCAGTGCGCATGCCGGCCTCGGCCATCTGCATACGGTGTTCTCCATCGCCATCCCGGTACTGATGGCCGGCATCGTCATGATCTGGGCGATGCACCTGCGCCAGCGCTCCGGCGCGGTCCGTCTGACGGCACTGCTCGGTTTCGCCTTCTGGGCGGTGCTGGCGGCCCTGACCCTGGCCGATCAACTTGCCCGGGTCCCGGTTCCTCCGCCTTGGTAAAGCCACTCGACCTGAACTTGTGTCCATCCTCTGTGGCCTACGGCAAAACTCGCGGGCTTCAGAGCACCGCCCGTCTCACGCAGCGAGCGCCTGCTGTCTGAATGATCTGATCGCGGCGGCCCGGCTCGCCGTCAATCGGGCCATCAGTCCGACCGATCAACCCCGGCGATGCGGAGGGCGAACTCCGCATAGCTGTCGGCAACCTCATCCGGTGACTTGCCGCAGTTCGGCTCGTACCAGAACGCGACTCGCAGGCCCATTCCACCGATCGCCCGGCACGCCAGCTCGATGTCAGGCACGTCGAACAGGCCAAGTCGGATGCCCCGTTTGAACACTTCTGCCAGCAAGGACTGCGACTGACTGCGTATGGCGATGATCGGCGTAGCCAGCTCTTCCGACAGCGAGTGCATTTCGGAACTGGCGACGACAGCGAGCATGGAGAATTCGCAATGCGAGAGCACATGAGCGCGCACCAGATTTCTCAATTGCTTTCTCGGCTCCGGGTCCGACTCCAGCAGCGCGTCGCGCAGCAGCCGGAAATGCTCTTCGTTGCCGAGCCGGATGACTTCCGCCAATACGTGTTCTTTCGAGGGGAAGTGCGAATACAGCGTCGTGACCTGCACCTTCGCCTCCGCGCAAATATCCCGCACCGACGTGCCGCCGTAGCCCTGGCTCGCGAACTGATGCAAGGCAGCGTTGAGGATCCTGCCGCGCGCGCCTTTGGGGGTGACGCCTTCGGGCATAACCGTTTCAACGGTGGCGATCCGGCGATTTCTGTCGGTGCTAATAAGGCTCACGGGATAACGATCGTCTGCATTGGTCAATGCTGAACGATAGCTTGCCAAGTCAACTATCACAACATATAGTTCGATACAGATGTAACGAACGTTAGTGTAGAAAAACTAATAACAAGTAGGTGCGGATATGGATGGGAGAGACAGGCTCTGGGCCCGGCGGTGTCGCCGCGCCTGTGCGGCATTGGCATTCATCGCAGTCGGGACATCGCCTGCGCAAGCCGCGACGCTGACGGTTCAGGAAGGCGCAATTGCCGGGACCCAGCGCAACGGCGTGAGTCGCTATCTCGGTATTCCCTATGCCCGCCCTCCGGTCGGCGATTTGCGCTGGGCGCCGCCGCAGGGGCCATTGGCTTGGGAAGGCGTTCGGCCCGCCACAGCGTTCGCCGCCGCCTGCGCTCAGATCGGGAACTACTTTACGAGTAACGATCCGCAAACCTTCGATCGCCCGTATGGCAGTGAAGACTGCCTGTATCTGAACGTCTGGGCGCCGACGGCGCAGCAACGCGCTCCTCGTCCCGTCATCGTGTTCATCCATGGCGGCAGCGGCGTTGTCGGCGCTGCCTCCCTGCCGCTCTATGACGGACAACGGCTGGCGCAAGAGCTGGATGCCGTGATCATTTCCATCAACTACCGATTGAGCTTCTTCGGCAATTTCCATCTGGCCGCATTGAAAAGTGGAGACCCCGCCCGGGACTCGGGAAATTTCGCGCTTCTGGACAAGATCAAGGCGCTCGAATGGGTGCAGCGCAATGCGGCGCGCTTTGGCGGGAACCCAGCCAATGTCACCGTCATGGGGCATTCCGCAGGTTGCGTCAGCATCTGGGCGCTGTTGCGATCGCCCCTGGCAAAAGGCACCTTCGACAAGGTCATCTGTCTCTCCGGTATTCCACTGCAGAGTACCGAGGAAGAGGCGCTTGAGAACAGCCGGCAGTACCTTGGCGAAGTCCTGTATGCCGACGGCATGGTCGAATCGCCCGACGACGCCGAAGGCTGGCTCAAAAGTAAAACCCCGGAGCAGGTCAGGGACTACCTGTACGGCAAGTCCACCGTGGAACTGTCGCAGATTTTCAAAGATGTCCGTCCCGTTCCGGAGGTTGCGGATGGCTACGTTTTGGCGACAGACGTCGAGGCCAGGCCCGTGAACGCCGTACCGGCCATTCTTGGAAATACGGCCAAAGAGGCGCCCTTTCTGATACTGGCGAAGTTCAGTCCGCTGGATTATTCGGGAATGTGGTCCCTGATCCAGGGCGAGCAGAAAAGCCTCTCCCTGAGTGATTTCTTCAAGGGACCGTTCGCCCGCTTCGAGTACAAGCTGTCTGGCTGGTACTTCAACAGGAAGCTTCTCAAAAAGGTCGATGAATCGGCAAGCCTGCTGGCGAGCGCTTCCGTGCCGGTGTATCGCTACGAGTTTCGCTGGGATCATATACCGGAACCCTGGAAGACCTTGTACGGCTCCTACCATGGCTTGGATGTTCCCTTTGTCTTCGGGAATTTCGACAAGGATTCGCCCAACTTCACGAGCTTCACCTGGGCCGACAGCGACGACGCCGAAACCGAGAGCCTGCACCAAGTCTTTGTCACCGCATTGCGCGGATTCATCGCGAGCGGTGATCCCAATCAGTTTTCCCCCGCGGAGCCTTGGCCGGAATGGGGGAGTACCGAGAACAGCATCAGCATTCCCTGAGGTTTGCGGTCAACGAGAACTCGGAGTGACCTGCAGTGGTTTGCTTGAAAAAGAGGTAACCGTGTTGAGCATGTCCGGCCGTTGGTGACTTTGGCCAAAAAAAAATAAAGACAAAAAGCTTCACAAAAAAAGTGAAGCCGAGGTGAGGAGATTTTCAGATGAGCATTTCGTATATCGCTCGGTCGCGTTCATCGGCTGGTCGGCTGATCCTGACTGCCGCCCTGTCGCGCGCGAGGCACACCGCCCTCCTCACCGTCATTCAAGTTTTCAAGAGAAACGAATAGCGGGGGAGCAATTTGATGTCTGCAAAGGAAATGGGCGATACCCAATGTCTCATCGCGTCGGCCTTGGCGCTGTACGCGGCGGCGGCTTTCACTGGCTCCGCGGCCTGGGCCGAAGACGATGAATGGTCCTTGGATTACCTGGAGGGACCACTTCCGGAGACCAGTTCAGCGACGCCTCAGGGGGCGGGCCCGGCAACGGACGCCGAAGCGGCCGTCACGACGATCCGTGTGAAGGAACTCGACACCCCATCGGCGCCCCGCGCCAAGCCGGAGCCTCCGCGTCGTCAGATCGAAGAAATTGTCGTAACGGCGACCAAACGCGAAGAGAGCCTGCGTGACATTCCGGCCTCGATCTCCGCGTTCGAAGGCGACGAGCTTGAAAAGCAGGGCAAGCTCAATCTCGAAGACTACCTCCAGGAAACTCCGGGTGTGGTCATCAACTCGCAGGGGCCCGGAGCCGGGATCAGGGTAACCGTGCGCGGCATCGCCACGGAGACCAATCCAACGTCGTCGAGGCCCTCGCCAGTCGGGATCCTGATTGGCGACACTGCGTTTTCCGACCCCTACATAGCCGGGCTGATTCCTGATCTGAATGCCTTCGATCTGGCGAGCGTCCAGATACTGAAAGGGCCGCAGGGAACACTGTTCGGCGGCGCTGCGCTGTCCGGGGCGATCCGCTACGTTCTGAAGGATCCGGTGTTCGACGAATGGCAGGGCCTTGGCTTTACCCAATACGTCGACGTTGAAGAAGGAGGCTCTGCGTTCACCAGCGGTGCGGCACTCAATGTGCCCTGGGTGGGCCACGATGTCGCACTGCGCCTCGGCTACGTCAAACGTGAATACCCGGGCGTTATCGACGATACACGCGCCGGCGAAAAGGATGTCAATGACGGCGGCGGCGACCAGCTACGCGGGATATTGATGTGGAACCCGCTCGACGCCTTGTCGCTGAAACTGACCCACCTGGATCAGGATTTTTCCGGCGACAACCAGAAGTACGCAGTGGTCAACCCGGACGGCCCGCGCGAAATCGACTTGGCGCTTGTCCCCGAGCCTGCGCACAACAGCTTCAGTCTCGACAGTTTTGAGGCTGACTATGATTTTGACTCGGTGCGCGTGGTTTCACTGACGTCCTATACCGAAAAGAACCGCTTTGCACTCAGTGACTATACGACGGCTCTCGCCGGCAGACCCCCTGACATCTATCCGGCAGCGGCGGCGATCATCTCCATCACGGACACGAAGTCGCATGCGTTCTCGCAGGAAGTACGTCTGCAGTCGACGGGCCCTGGAAATTTCAAATGGCTGGTCGGCGGCTACTTCTACGACTACACGATGGACTACGAACTCTTCATCGGCCCGACCGCGACGCAGACGCTTGCCGGGGACGGCACCCCGATCGGCGAACTGACCGACTGGCTGGAAAACGGCACGCCGATCGGGCAGATCGCAGAGTTGCTGGGCCTCGGGACCCTGGATCTCGCCAACCAGACCTCGTTGCTTTACGCGACCAATCACGCCAAATCCCAGGAAAAGGCGGTGTTCTTTGATTTGACTCAAACGCTGTGGGGCGACCTGGAGCTGTCCGGCGGCGCTCGCTTCTATCAGACCTTCGTCGATGGCGGTTATGTCGCCACCGGCGTGCTGGCAAGGGTCGCAAACAGCGGCATGGAAGTGGATCAGCGCAATCGCATCGAGGAGCAAGGCATCAGCCCGCGACTGGCGATCACCTATCACTTCACTGACGACCTGCTGACCTACGCCACGGCCAGCCGAGGCTTTCGCTTCGGTGGCCTGCAGAGCGTCCCTTCGTCGCCAACCAATGGAGTACCGGAAACGTACAAGTCCGACACGTTGTGGAACTACGAAATCGGCGTGCGTAGCAACTGGTTCGACAACAGCCTGCACTTCGATGTCACCGGCTTCTATATCGACTACAAGAACCCGCAGATCACCCAGAAAACCGAGGGCACGAACCTCAACTACGTCACAAACGTCGGCGCTGCGGAGAGCTACGGCATCGAGGCCGCCATCCTGTGGCTGCCGCCGATCCCGGGGCTCGCGGTGTCGCTGAGCGGCGGCCTGACCGATGCCCACACCACCAAGGCCTTCACCAGCTCGACCAACACGCAGATCGAGCCGGGCACGCAGTTGCCGGGCGCCGCCAAATCGCAGTACAGCATCGGCCTGCGGCAATTGCTGCCACTCCGGATCGTCCAGATCGACGCCAACATCAACTACACCTACGTCGGCAAGGGTTACAGCAACCTGGAACACGATTTGCCGGTCAACGACTACGGCGTGCTCAGTGCGGGGATTGGCTTGGGCACCGAATCACTGCCGTTGCATCCGCGCTTGAGTCTGAATGTCGCCAACATTCTCAACGAGACGGCCCTGGTGGCCGGTGCCGTCGACGTCAAGGCGCTCGACCAGATCAACACCTATTCGCTCTACACACTGAATCCTCCCCGAACGTTCTCGCTGCGACTCAACCTGGACTTCTAGGAATGCAGCGAATGACAGCACTCGAGACATCCCCGATCGCCATCGGCGTGGATTGAACGAGCGCCTTCAACGCCGGCTCCCCTGCATCATCTCCACACCGGATTCGACATGCGAACAACAGAATCTCCCGCAAGGCGCACCGCAGGCTACACCTTGCTTGTCCTGTTTCTGATCAACTTCCTCAATTTCTTCGACCGGGTCATTCCTTCGATTGTCCTTGAACCCGTCCGCAAGGAATTCATGCTCAGCGATACCATGCTGGGCGTCATCACGACGGCGTTTACCCTCGTCTACGCCGTCGCCGGAATCCCGCTGGGTCGACTGGCCGACAAATACCGGCGCACCCGCATTCTTTCCACCGGCGTGTTCATCTGGAGCCTGACTACCGCGGCCTGCGGTTTCGCCTGGAACTTTGTTTCGTTTTTCCTGTTCCGTGTCGGAGTCGGCGTTGGCGAGGCGTCCTGCGCACCCGCCGCCAACTCGATGATCGGCGACCTGTATCCAGCGGAGAAACGGGGCCGGGCACTGGGCATATTCATGCTCGGACTGCCACTCGGGGCCGTCGCAGCCTTTGCCGGGGCCGGGCAGCTGGCGCACCACTTTGGTTGGCGTGCCACCTTCCTTTTTGCCGCGGTACCGGGCTTGTTGGTGGCGGCCCTGGCCTGGTTTCTGAAAGAACCTGCGCGCGGGGCTCAGGAACGCTATTCCCTGGACGCGCGCGCAGCCGTGGACCAGCCGTTTCGCCGCATCATCGCTACGCCGACGGTGTGGTGGATCATACTGTCCGGTGTTGTGTACAACGTGGCGGCCTATGGGATGAACACCTTCCTTCCTGCCTTGTTGATCCGCTATCACGGCCTCAACGTGGCGCAGGCCGGCGGCATCTCGGCGGTCGTTCTCGGGCTGACCGGCCTGATCGGATTGACCGTCGGCGGCTGGGTCGCCGATGCACTGCACCGGCGTTTTGCCCGTGGACGCCTGCTGCTGGGGGCGGTGGCTCTGCTCGTTGCGGGGCCTTTGATCTGGTTTGGCCTCAATCAGCCGATCGGTCGTGTTGTCTCGCTGACCGGCCTGCTCTGCGCCGGCTGGCTGCTCTTTTTCCTGTACTACGTCACGGTCTATGCGTCCCTGCAGGACGTCGTCGAGCCCCGCTTGCGGGCGACGGCCATGGCGGTCTACTTCTTCTTCCAATATGTCCTCGGCGCCGCCTTCGGCTCCACCGTGGCCGGCATGCTCTCGGACCACTTCGCCCGACAGGCAATGGCCGCCGCCAGCGCCGTAACGATGAGCGATGCGTTCCGCGCATCCGGCCTGCAGGTCTCGTTGAGCTATCTGATTCCATCGGCCGTTTTCATCAGCGGCCTGAGCCTGCTCGGGGCCGCCTTCAGCTTCGTCCGCGACGCGGAAAAGGCGAGCATCGCCCCCTCGGCGGGATCCTCATAGCACATGCCCCGACACACACAACAAGGAGTCGTCTCGCCGGGACGCCCGCAGCACTCGGATATTCCGGCAGACACCGTAAAGAAAGACTGAGGAGCTGAACATCATGGGTGAAGATCACAACAATCGCACGCTGGCGAGGCGGGACATCATTCTCGGGATCGGCGGCATGGGTGCATCGGCCTTGGCGCCGGGCCTGAGCTGGGGTGCAGCACCGCCCGTGGCCAGCACGGTGGTTGCGTTGCCGTCCCCCGAAACGATCCGCCTCGACTATCAGCGGATGGTCGATTTCGGGCCGCGACTGCCCGGGCATCCCAATCACCTGCGTTTCGTGAACTGGCTTGCTCAGGAGTACCAACAGATGGGCTTGGGTTTGGGGCCCTGTGACAACTACGCCTACGAGCGCTGGGACCCGCTCGACTACGGTCTGGAGGTCGAAGACGGAACGTCGTTCAGATCCATTCCGAAAGTGGCGTACTACGTTCGTTCCGCGCCGACGCCGCCGGACGGCGTGACCGGGCCGCTGATCTATGGCGGGACGATCCACAAAGACGGCCCCGCAAGCCTGGGCGACATTCCAAAAGGGAGCATCGTGGTTTTCGATGCCGTGCTGCCGGTCACAACCATTCGTGACATGGCGAATCCCCACTACGTACACGTGCCAGACGCGTTGCGGGACGAATACCTGGATCGCCCTTACAAGCGCCTGTGGCGTACGCCGGCCTTTCCGCTCGAAGCGGCATTGGCCAAGGGGGCGGCGGCGGTGGTGATCATCATGGACGTTTCGTCTGACATGATCGCGGACAACTTCTCGCCACATGCCAGACCCTACAAGCCACCGTTGCCCGCGCTCTTCGTCGGGCAGGACAGCGGCGATGAAATTCGGCGTCTCGCCAAACGCGGCGCCCGTGCGCGGCTGACCCTGCACGCGCGGTGGAACGCATCGAGCGTCCCTTCACTGACGGCGATTCTGCCGGGCGAAAGCGATGAACTGATGATCATCGACACGCATACCGACGGGCAGAACTTCATTGAAGAGAACGGCTGCATGACGATGCTTCAGCTTGCGCGTCACTTTGCCAGCCTGCCGAAGCACGAACGTCTTCGTCGTACCTTGGTATTCGTGGCTTGGCCTGGGCACATGAGCGGCCAATTGCCGCAGTGCGCGGGCTGGTGCCGCGCCCATCCCGATCTGGTCAAACGTGCAGCGGCGGCGTTCACGATCGAACATCTGGGTGCGCCCGAGTGGGAGGATATTCCCGATCAGGGCTATGGCCCGACCGGGCGCAACGAATACATGAACTTCGCGGCCACCGGCGGGATCCTGAGCGATTGGGTCAAGGAGGGCTTCGAGACCTTCGACCTGCGCGAACACGGCATCCAGCAGGGTCCGGGCATCACCACGGGATCCGTCTTTCACGAAAGCGGCGTACCCCACGTGGGTGCGATCTGCGGACCCAACTACTTGCTGGGTATCGTCAAGAACGGACATATGGACAAGCTCGATGCCGATCTCGCGGCTCGGCAGACCGCAATGCTCGCCGAGCTGATCAAGCGCGCCGATCGCATCAGCGCCGAGCAGCTGCGAGCGACCGACAAGTCCCTGGGCGCCGCTCCCGTTACCGGGCCGGATCAAAGCGCTCCTGGATCTTGTCTCTCGCGTGCGTCGTGACTGAAGGCACGGCGTTGCCGCGTGAATGCCGTGCGTCCGGAATCGCATTGTGCATTCGGCTTGCATGAAAGCTCCCTTCCCGCCGGCTCGAGCGCCGTGCTTATCGGGATCGGGCCTCGATCATCCAGCAGGCCGCATTGAAACGGACCGTGTCTGCCTGCACGTAGGGTTCGAATGCGGCTCGCGCTGTGGTGATGAGCTGTTCACGAGTCCTCACGTCCAGCTCAGCAAGGACGCGACCCAGCGGACCCAGTCGCGTGAGGTAAGGGATCAGCTGTGATTCGGGGAATGCGCAGCGCACATCGATCGGATGAATGTCGATATCGGCCCACGCGCTTTCAATCAGTATCCTGCGGACGTGTTCCCGATCAGCGAAGGCGAACTGTCCCGGTGCGCCGGCCACCCGAGTCGGCAGGTCCGGCAACAGCGAAACCGCCGCACCTTCGGCCGCGATCATGAACGGATTGTCCTCCGGGCCGCGCCAGGCGATGCATTGGAGCGCGGCGCCCGTTCGCGCGGCTCGCCGCAGGTTCGTGAACGCGGACACCGGGTCCTGGAAAAACATCACGCCGAAGCGTGACGTGATCCGGTCGAAGCTCGCCGGATCAAACTCGCAGATTTGGGCGTCGGCGCAGAGGAACTCCACTGTTGCGGTGTCCTGACCCTGTCGCGCACGCGCCGCAGCAATCAGCGGCTCGGAAATGTCGACTCCGAGGCACCGGCCCTGCACGCCTTGAACCCGCGCCATCGCCAGAGTGGTGCCACCGGCTCCGCAACCGACATCGAGAATCCGGCCATCAGTGCAAGCCTTGGCCGATTCGGCCAAAAGCTCCTCAAACGGCTGGAACATCCGGTCGAGCAGGTCCTGGCTTTCCACCCAGGCTCGACCGGCCGATCCGTTCCAGAGTGTGGACTGCTCGTCGTTCATGCGCTGTGCATCGGTCATGGCAACGCTCCTTTGGCTTGTCTTGTGTTGACGATGTGGGCATCGTGCAACTTGAAGTTGACTTGAGGTCAAGCGCTTGGACGAACTCGATATCGCGACCGTGGTGCACCAAGCCGGTGTTCCCGCGTCCACATTGAGGTTCTACGAAGACCGGGGTCTGATCGCGCCGATCGGCCGGCGTGGTCTTCGCCGGCAATACAGCTCGTCCGTGCTCGAACGCCTGGCGCTGATCGCGCTGGGCCGCGCGGCGGGATTCTCGCTGGACGAGATCGCAACGATGTTCGCGCCCGACGGACAGCCCCGGCTGAATCGGGCGAGACTTGCGGACAAGGCCGATGAACTCGATAGGACCATTCGACAGCTGACGGCGATGCGCGATGGTCTGCGGCACGCGGCGGCCTGCCCGGCTCCGAGTCATATGGAATGCCCAAAATTTCGTCGCATCCTTCGGGCGGCCGGAGTCGGTGTCATCACGCCAGCGTAACGGTACTGAATTTCGCCTCAACGGTAGAAGCAAGGACACCAAGACTTGTTAAGATTCAATTCATCGGGGTAGTCGACGGCGGCACGCTGGCACCCCTAACGCCGCCCGGATTGCTTGATGAGTGCTGTTTCCCACACTACGGCGCCCCTGCCCGCCAACGAAGCGGAACGCCTGCGGGCGCTGGCGTCCTACGGAATCCTGGACACGCCCTATGAGGCGGATTTCGACGATATCGCACGCATCGCGGCGCATATCTGCAATGCCCCGATCGCGGTGGTCAACCTGATCGACGAAGGTCGACAATGGTTCAAATCGGAGGTCGGCCTCGGTGTGCGGGAAACCCCGATCGAAAGCTCGATCTGCGCCCACGCGATCCTGCAGCCCTATCTGCTCGAAGTGCCGGACACGAGGCTGGACTCGCGCTTCGAATCCAATCCGTTGGTCACAGGCAACCCCTATCTTCGGTTCTATGCCGGCGCCCCGCTGAGCACGCCGGACGGCTACCAGCTGGGGACCGTCTGCGTGCTGGATCATCAGCCAAGGCAACTGGATGCGCGACAGCGCGATGCGCTGGTGGCACTGTCGAGGCAGACCATGGCGCTGATGGAGCTTCGACGCACGCTGCGTGAGGCGCAGCTCACGCAGAAGAATCTGAGGCACCTGATGGCGACAGCAGGACACGACCTGCGTCAGCCCTTGCAGACGATCAGCCTGAGTCTGGAGATCGCCCGCCAACAAACGAACGATCTGGCGACGGTCAAGCAGATCAAGCTCGGACTGGCCGCAACGTCCCGGCTTGGCGATGATCTGGACGAACTGGCGCGTGCGTCGTCGCAGGCCACGGCCCATCTGCAGCCGGAGATGACGGCCGTATCGGTGCAGGCGTGCTTCGATGGTCTACAACGATTGTGGGGGCCGGAAGCAGCGCGCAAGGGCCTGAAGCTTCGATTCGCTCCCTGCAGCGCACGCGTATTCAGCAATGCCCGCATGTTCGACACGATATTGGGCAACCTCCTGGGCAACGCGATCAAGTACACCGAAAGTGGCGGCGTGCTCGTGGGCTGTCGGCGGGCAGGCGGGCAGCTGCGCGTCGAAGTGCTCGATACCGGGATCGGCGTCAGTCCGGAACTGCAGTCCGAGGTGTTCGAAACCTTCCGCAAGGTCGACATGCGCAGTGAGGGCCTGGGCCTGGGACTCTCCATCGTGCGCAACACGGCGCAGCTGCTAGGCGCGCCGGTGGAACTGCGCTCGATATTCGGACGCGGCACCCACGTCAGTATCACCCTGCCGCTCGCGGATTAGCGGAACAAGCGACGTCATCGCGCAGAAAATCGTGTTGCGTCCTCCGGCAGCGTTGCGATGTCCGGAAGCGCGATGCGGCGCACGCGCTTGCGTCGGCGGTCGATGCTGTAAATCTCGCGGGTATCGCCCGGCGCCCAGCAGAATGCCTGTCCTTCGGCTTCGAGCGAGATCGTGGCCACGTGGATCAGGGTGGGCCCCATGCGCGGCTCGGCAACGACGTACATTTCCGGTCGATCGTGTCCCAGCAGGTACAGCAGGCCGTCGGGTCCGATCGCGCCGCCGGACGCGGCATGCGGCGCCATCCGTTGCAGGACCGAATCCGGCATCAGCCAGCCGCCGTTGCGGCGCCACTGATCGTCGAAGCGGACCACGCTGGCATAGCGGTGATCCTTGAAGCCGGAACCGCCATTGCCGTCGTAGTGCGCGAAGCCGGCGATCCAGCCGGCGCCGAATCGCCCGAACCAGGTGAGCGAACCTTCGTCCATCAGGCCCAGGCTATGGCTGCCGCTGTGACGCATGTCGGCCGTGTCGAAGCGCTCGATCGACGATCCCATCGGTGTCAGCGAGTAGTTCGAGTTGGCGCACCACAGCGTTCCGCTTTCGGCGAAACAGCTGTTGAGATGGCGGATCAGCCCTTTCGCCGGGCCGACCCAGCGCGCGACACGCTCACCGCTGGCGATCGAGTACTTCGCGATCACGGTGTTGTCGATTGCATAAAAATGCGTGGCATCGGCTGCGACGCCCTGATCCGCTTCCGGTGCCTCGTAAGCCTGCAGGCTTGTCGCCTGGAGCGGGAGCACCGGCGCTGCGACGTAGTCCGGAACCGCCAAGGGTTCCGGATCTGCCGCCGCGGCGCACGAATGGGCCAAGCCCCAATACAGGCACAGGGCGATTACGGGTCGGAGATGCATATCAGAAGCCAACATTGACGCCGACATAGACCGAACGGCCGACGTATTCATATTCCGTGGCCTGGCGTTCGCGCCCGCCCTGGAACTCGCTGGTCGGTTCGTTGTTGAGGTTGACCCCTTCGACGAAGACCTTGAACTGCTCGGTCACCGCATACGAGACCTTGGCGTCCCAGCGACCGAACTCGCCCTGGTCGAGATTGGCGTTCGAGTCGTCCAGATTCAGTTCGGTCGGATAGCTGGCGTTATAGGTGTAGCTGAGCGAGGCATCGAAAGCGCGCTTCTGATAGAACGCCGAGAACGAGTACGAACGCTTGGGTTGCTGCTGCAACGGCGTCTTCACGCCGTTGACTTCGGTTTCGCCGTCCAGCCAGGTGATGTTGACCGCGAGGCCGACTCCATCCAGCGGGGACGGCAGGAAATCGAACTGCGTCTGGCCGTTGAGTTCCAGGCCCTTGAGGTAGGACGAGCCACCATTGACGGTGGTGGACACCGTGAGTTCCGAGAGCTCGCTGCTGTCGACCGCGCCGCCCAGCCCGTGCGCGGCAAAGCCGGCTTCGATGTCCTCGGGCGTGGTGTAGCGCTCCGAGAGCCCGACCAATTCATCTTCGATGTCCTTGTAGAACACGGCGGCAGACAGCAGTGTCAGCGAATTCGGATACCACTCGATCGACAGGTCATAAGCCCAGGCCTTGCGCGCTTCCAGCTCGGGGTTGCCGACCGACAGCTCGCCGAAGCCGGTTTCCTCGGTGTAGCTGGCGCGCGGCGCGATCGTGTCATAGTCCGGGCGGCCCAATGCGCGCGTGATGGCCGCACGCAGGATGACGGTTTCGCTGGGCCGGTAGTTGAGCAGCAGCGCCGGCAGCCATTCGATGTAGCTGCCGCCGTCGTCGACGCTGCGCGCTGACCCGTCATCGAGCAGGTAGCCGCTGCTGTCCACGTCCGTGGATTCGACGCGAACGCCACCGATGATCTGGGTGCGGCCGATCTCGGTCACGCCCATCACATAGCCGGCCAGTATGGTTTCGGTGAGGTCGTAGTCGGACGAGTATTCGCTGGTGAACGTATCGCCCTCGTTGAACTCGAAGTAGCCAGCATTCGCCGGATCGTTGAAGAAGCGGTTCATCGCGGCAATGTCCATCCAGATATTCGGCACATCGCCGGCATCGGTGTCATTGGTGAACGCGCCGTTGGTGAACTCCGGCGAGGTGCCGAGCGTCAGCTGCTGGTCTCCGGCGTTCCAGGCTTCCTCCGAGGCGTCCAGCTTTCGGTCGGTCTGGGAGGCCTTGAGCCCCGCCTTGAAGTAGCTCAGTGCATCGCGGTCCCAGCGCAGGTCCACCTGGCCGATCAATGTGTCTTCCTCGGCGCTGCGGTCGTAGAAGCGCACGCGGCGGAAATCGATGAGACTCGGATCCTGGCGATCGGGCGCACCGGCGTCCGGCGTGATCGTGATGATGCCGTCCCCATCGATGCCCCAGTGATTGGGCCCGAACTGCTTGGCCGAGCGGAATTCCCAGTAGTCGTTGGGTTCGTCGATCTCGTTGTGGTTGGACTGTACGAGGTAGTTCAGCGTATAGGCACCCTTGCGGTTCTCACCGCCCGCCGCGAACGACGAGAGCGTCTTGCTGATGTCTTCCAGGCGAATATTCGGTGATACGCGCTCGCCACCGGAGGTGCCGGCGGTCTCGCTGTCCGGCATCACGTCTTCGGTAAGGCTTTCCTGATAGCGGTTGCGATGCTGGAACTCGTCCCAGGTCGCGTAGAAGCCGCGCACGAAATAGCTGGAGCTGTCGTCCGGCCGCAGTTCCAGGGCACCGTTGACGTTGAGCCGCTCGCGGCCGATGACGTAGTAGTTGTTCTTGACCTCCACCGGCAAGGGCACACCGTAGTCGTCCGCCCAGTCGTCCTGGTAGATGCCTTGCGCGACGTATTCGCGGTCCGAATAGGAGGCGCCCAACAGCCAGCCGAGACGTCGATCCGCCAGCTTTCCGGAGGCGGTGGCTTCGAGCGCGTAAGGGTCTTGCCCGCCATAGGCTTCGTCGCGCGGGCTGATGTCCTCGAAGCCATAGCGCGCGGTGGCGTATCCGTAGAAATCGTCCTCGCGGTCGAACGGCATCTTGGTCTGCACGTTGACGGTGCCACCGATGCCCTGGGCATCCATGTCCGGGGTCGGCGTCTTGATCACCTGCACGCCGCCGAGCACGCCGCCGGATATGATGTCCAGCGGCGCGTTGCGCCCGCCGTTCTCGGCTTCCGGAGAGCCCATCTGCACGCCGTTGATGGTGACGTTGTTGAGCGAGGGATTGATGCCGCGAATCTGCACGTAACGCCCCTCACCCTTTTCGACCAGCATCGACACGCCAGGCATGCGATTGAGCGATTCGCCCACATTCTTGTCCGGAAGCTGCCCCAGTTCATCGACGCCCAGCGCGTCGACCACGCCGAGAGCATCCTGCTTCTCCGCAATGGCTCGCGAACGTGCCAGCGCGGTGCCGGTAACAATCGTCGAGCCGAGATCGGCATCCTTTTCCGAGGCCGCGGCACTGGCATCGCCGCTGGCGTCAACAACCGCGCTGCCCGAGCTTTCACCGGCTTGTTGGCCCCAAGCGGCGGACGTGCCGAGGCTCAAGGCCATTGCGAACGCACACAAAAATGGCGACACCGCCAGGTTGGAATCTTGTGACATCAGTGAGTTCCCCCGAAAAATGAACATCGAACGCGGCGCTGCGGCGCGCTGCGGCGGTCGGAGGCTACTGAGCATTCGGGAAGGTTTTATGAAATCGCCCCGCGCGCTGCGCGATCGGCATCGGCGCGTCTACGGCTGAGCAATCGGCTAAGCTTTCGCGCCGAGCGTGAACAGGCCGGCTCGGTCGCCATGCTCCGGCGTCGCCGGCGTTATAACCGCCAGACTCACTCCAGACAAAATGACAAACCGTTCCGCTTCACCGGCGCAGACACCGATCATTTCGGTGGCCGGCGTATCCAAGACCTATGCCTCCGGTCATGTCGCCCTGAACCCAATCGACCTGGACATCCAGCCCGGCGAAATCTTCGCGCTGCTGGGCCCCAATGGGGCTGGCAAGACCACGCTGATCAGCATCATCTGCGGCATCGTCAAGGCCTCGACCGGCAGCATTACTGCCGATGGCTTTGATATCGAGCGGGATTATCGCGCCGCGCGGGCACGCATCGGCCTGGTGCCGCAGGAACTGGCGACCGACGCCTTCGAGAAAGTCTGGGACACCGTGAGCTTCAGCCGCGGCCTGTTCGGCCTGCCGGCCAATCCGGCGTATCTGGAGAAAGTGCTGCGCGACCTGTCACTGTGGGACAAGCGCAAGTCCAAGATCATCACCCTGTCCGGCGGCATGAAACGACGCGTCATGATCGCCAAGGCGCTGTCGCACGAGCCGCGCATCCTGTTCCTGGACGAGCCCACCGCCGGCGTCGACGTGGAACTGCGGCGTGACATGTGGGCGATGGTGCGTCAACTCCGCCAAAGCGGCGTCACCATCATCCTCACCACGCACTACATCGAGGAAGCCGAACAGATGGCGGACCGCATCGGCGTCATCAACCGCGGCGAACTGATACTGGTGGAAGACAAATCCAAGCTCATGGACAAGCTCGGCAAGAAGGAACTCAGCCTGCAGTTGCCGAGCCCGATCGCTGCCTTGCCGTCCGCCTTGGCGGAACGCCCCGTTGCGCTGTCCGATGACGGCTGCCGCATCGTCTACACCTTCGACGCGCACAGCGAAAATACCGGCATTCCCGCGCTGCTGCGCCAGCTCGACGAGCTGGGCATCGACTACACGGACCTGCAGACGCGGCAAAGCTCGCTGGAGGACATTTTCGTCAGCCTGGTGACTGATCGATGATCAATCTGTACGCGGTACGCGCGATCTACCGCTTTGAAATGGCCCGCACCTTCCGCACCCTGATGCAGAGCATCGCATCGCCGGTGATCTCGACCTCGCTGTACTTCGTGGTGTTCGGTTCGGCGATCGGTTCGCGCATGACCGAGATCGACGGCATCAGCTACGGTGCGTTCATCGTGCCCGGCCTGATCATGTTGTCGATTCTGACCGAGAGCATCTCCAATGCCTCATTCGGCATCTACATGCCGAAGTTCTCCGGCACGATCTACGAGGTGCTGTCGGCGCCGGTTTCGGCGTTCGAGATTCTGATGGGCTATGTCGGCGCCGCAGCCAGCAAGTCGGTGATGCTCGGGCTGTTGATGATGCTCACGGCCCGACTGTTCGTATCCTTCGAGATCGCCCACCCGGTGTGGATGCTGGCGTTCCTGATACTGACCTCGCTGACCTTCAGCCTGTTCGGCTTCATCATCGGCATCTGGGCAGACGGCTTCGAAAAGCTGCAGGTGGTGCCGATGCTGATCGTCACGCCGCTGGTGTTCCTCGGCGGCAGCTTCTATTCGATCAGCATGCTGCCCCCCTTGTGGCAGAAGATCACGCTGTTCAATCCCGTGGTGTATCTGGTCAGCGGCTTTCGCTGGAGCTTCTATGGCATCTCGGACGTCAGCGTCGGTGTGAGCCTGGGCATGACCGCGCTGTTCATGCTGCTGTGCCTGGGCGGCATCTGGCTGATCTTCCGTACAGGCTATCGCCTCAAGAACTGATGCCCCCGCCCTTGGTGCGCACGACTTCGGAAATGTAGACTCGAAGCTGTAGGCAGTGGGCATCCACATGTCTGCGCGACATGTCTGCTCGGGGGATCAGCACATGAACCTGCACACACCACGACGCGCAAAACTGCGCCGAACCAATCCTTGGCCGGTCTGGATCACCACTGGCGTGGTCGTGCTGGGAATTGCCGCATTCGCGTCCTGGCTGGCTGATCGCGGCACGGTGCAGGATGTGCCGCAGATCGCTGCAAAACGGCCGGTCCCAGTGGCTGCGCCTCGGCCGGAAACTGAGTCGGAGCCGCCACGAATCCTCAGCTACTACCGGGAGTCCCGGCCGGAACCACAGCGGATCGTCGAACGCCCGCCAGCATCCGACCCGAAGCGCCCGATCGAAGCCTCGCCGTATGCCTCGCTGCTGCAGGACGCCGACAAAAGGCTCGAGAGAGAGAAACAATTGGCGGCGCAGTCACGCAGTGCGCTGATCGCCTCTTCGGCACCGACCAAAAGCACTGGCTACTGCGCCTTCCTCAAGAGCGAGCGCGAGTGGATACAGGGTATTCAGCGACAGGGCTGCCGCGAGCGCGGTTATCGCTACTCGTACGGCGGCTATGCTCACCGCTACCCGAACTGCGAATCCCTGCGTGCCGGCGATCGGCGCAACTGGCAGGAGCAGTGTCGCCACGGCTGCATTCATTGCTGAATGGCGCGCTCGGTGGCGCCGGCTGCGCAGCCGGCGTTCGCGTCGGCGGCTCAGTTGGCCGCGTGCGTGCGGTTGATCGCCTGCGAGCGACGCAGCGCGACGAATTCGCGGACGCCCAGCAACATCGCGCCGCCGATGATCAGCGGCTGGATCGTGAGCTTGCGAACGATTCGGTCCATTTTTTCGCCTCCTGCAAGAAACAGTGGCCCAACGGCCGTCAAACTGCAGCCTATCTCGTGCAGATGACCGTGCCATGTCATCCCGATGACAATGCGCCGCGCAGACCTCGCGCTGCAACATTGCGGCAATACACTAAGCCGCTGAATTCACGAATCAAATGAATAAATGTGAGCCGCCCCCTAGCCGAACTGAGCGAACTGCAGGCGCTGATCGAGGAAGGTCAGCCCTATCTTGATGCGAAGGTCCTGTGTGAGGTGGACGCTGCTGGAGAATCGTTCCCGGTACTGGCGCTGTATCTGGGGAATCCCTCGCCGAATGTTCCGGCGGTCGGCTTTTTCGGGGGCGTACACGGCCTGGAGCGCATCGGCGCCGAAGTGGTCATCGCCTTCGTGCGGCATCTGGTCAAGCGTCTGCGCTGGGACAGCGTGCTGCACGAACAGCTGCGTGATTTGCGGCTGGTGTTCATGCCGGTGGTCAATCCAGGCGGGCTACGCCTGGGCACGCGCGCCAACCCCTCGGGCGTGGACCTGATGCGCAATGCGCCTGTGGACGCCAGTGAACGAGTGCCGCATCTCCTGGGGGGGCAGCGGATCAGCGCCAGCCTGCCGTGGTATCGCGGCCCCAAAGATGCCCCGATGCAGGCCGAAAGCGCGGCACTGTGTGCGTTGGCTGAAGCCGAATTGCTGGGGCGGCCGTTCAGTCTTGCCGTGGACTGTCATTCCGGCTTCGGGGTACAGGACCGCATCTGGTTTCCGTATGCGCATACCCGCAGACCGGTCGAGCACCTGCCGGAGCTGCATGCCCTGCGCATGATCTTCGAACAGACGCATGCTCATCACATGTACGTATTCGAGCCGCAAAGCCATCAGTACCTGACACATGGCGATGTCTGGGACCATCTCTATCGCGGTGTCGAGGCCGACCCTTCGCGCGTGTTTCTGCCCTTGACGCTGGAAATGGGGTCCTGGCTGTGGGTCAAGAAAAACCCACGACAGCTGTTTTCCCGACACGGCATGTTCAACCCGCTGATCGGCCATCGCCAGCGTCGCGTGATGCGTCGACACATCGCGCTGCTCGATTTCTTCACACGCGCGGCCAGCAGCTACTCGCGCTGGTTGCCCAAAGCCGACGAACGCGCATCGCATCGCGAACAGGCCCTGGCGCGCTGGTATCGGCGATGAAGGCCAGACAGTCCCCGTGGATACTGCTGCGCGGGCTGACGCGTGACAGCCACCATTGGGCCGATTTCCCTCGCCTGCTGGCCGAACAGGATGCGGGACCGCCGCCGCTGATGCTGGACCTGCCCGGAAACGGACGACTGAACCACGAGCCAAGCCCGACCCGAATCGAGCATATGGCGGAGTACTGTCGCGCCGAGACGCGGCGCCGTGGCGTCGAGCCGCCGTATCGACTGGTTGCCGTGTCCCTGGGCGGCATGGTGGCAACGGCCTGGGCGGCCTTGGCACCGACCGAGATCGCGAGCTGTGCGCTGATCAACACCAGCATGCGGCCGTTCAGCCCCGCGCCACACCGATTGCGCCCCGCAGCCTGGAGCGCGGTGCTACGCATGGCGCTGGCACCGCCCGCCGATCGCGATTGCGAACGCATGATCCTGAAACTGACCAGTAACCGACCGATTGATGACGCTCTGCTGGACGATTGGACGGACTGGCGCGGCCATTATCCGGTCAGCCGCGGTAATGCGCTGAGGCAATTGTTGGCGGCGGCGCGTTATCGCGCGCCCGAGAGGCCGCCTGCGACCCGTTGGATCGTCATCGGCAGTCGCGGCGATCGTTTGGTCGACCCGCGCTGTTCAAGAGCCCTGGCGCTGGCCTGGGACTGCCCTGTGCTGGAACATCCGGACGCAGGGCACGATCTCACGCTGGACGACGGGGCCTGGGTGGCGCGGCAACTCACGCAGTGGTCGAAAACGGCCTGAGGCAAGGCCTGTGGCGCCTCAGGTGCAGCTCGACAGACCCTATACGCAGTCCGACAGTGCCCTCCGTAAATTGACGCTAACAAGGGCGCGGTGTATAAGGCGCGACTTCCTTTGATGGGACCACCCGAATCAGGGTGCCTTGATTGTCCATGTCCAAGAATGTGCCGAACGGCAGCGCGGTTTCGGAAGATGTCTCCGGCACCGTGAAGACCACAAGCGGAACCGCCAGTTCGCGGCGCCGTACGATCGCCGCTGCGGCACCTTCAAGACCAACCAAAGCCAAGAAATCCATGCCCAATTCCGTGTCTGACCGTTCCACCGCCCCCAAGAAGACTCGCGCAGCCGCTGCCGCAAAGTCAGGAAGCGCGGCCAAGACCGCCAAGGCGTTCAAAGCCGTTGCCGGCCAGCCGCTGACCGAGCAGGACATTCGCAAGATGTCCGATGCGGACTATATGAGCGAACCACAACTCCAGTACTTTCGCGACCTGCTGTTGCAGCAGCGCAAGGAAGTGCTCGATCGCCAGACCGAAGTCAAGGAACGCCTCCACCAGCGCGAAACTTTCGCCGATCCTGCGGACCGTGCCACGGCCGAGGAAGAGCACTGGTTGGATCTGCGTCTGCGTGAACGTGAGTCGCTGCTGCTGCGCAAGATCGACGAATCCCTGCGCCGCATTGCCGAAAAGGAATACGGCTACTGCGAGGTGACTGGCGAAGCGATCGGCATTCCGCGTCTGCTGGCCCGCCCCACCGCCACCGTGTGCGTGGACGTGAAAGGCCAGAACGAGCAGATCGAAGCGCAGTATCGCGATCGCTGAATCCAGCGCAGCGCATCGACGAAGGCCGCAGCAACGCTGCGGCCTTTTTGCTGGCCGTCATTCATGGAAATGAATGGATTCGGGGCAAGCCTGCGCTTGTCTGGGATGACGGGGAGCGCATCGGGCCGCTATGGCCCTTGGACATCCCCCAGTTCGCTTTCCGGAGATTTCCGGTAAGCGAACCGCCCGGCTCCTGTCAGAAACCCCGAGGAGCAAGCATTCGCGGACCGGTGGCATCGAAGTCTGTGGACGCGCGCGGCGTGCCCTGCGGGTCTTGGGTGTTGCCGATTTTGGGTCTACACTGCTCGCGCTCCGTCGCATCAGATGTCACATAAATCAATAGAGAGGAGAGCGCGATGGGTATCACGAGCAAAAGTCTCGGGCTTGTTGCATTGCTGTGCGCAGCGGCCTGTCACCAACAACCGCAGTCGGCCGCAACGGCCACGGCCCCTCAGAAAGCCGCCGCCGCCGAACCCTGCAAGCTCAAGGTCGGCTGGGATCCCTGGGAACCGTATCAATACGAGACGGCGGACGGACAGATTGCCGGACTCGACGTGGAACTGGCGCGCGAACTGGCCGATACCGCTGGTTGCAGTCTGAATTTCGTGCAAGGCAACTGGGCGGACCACTTGGCGGCGATCAAAACCGGCGATATCGATCTTCTGCTGGCGGCAACACCCAACAGTCAGCGTGAGCCGTTCGCGATCTTTTCGGAGCCCTATCGCGACGAAAACATGGCGATGTTCGTTCGCAGCGACAACCTAGAGGAACTGGGCGATCAGTCGCTGGCCGAACTCGTTGCCCAGGGCAAGCGCGTCGCGGTCACGGACGGCTATTTCTACGGCCCTGAAGTCGCCGAGATGATGATCGCCAACGACACCGCTGGCGCCTTCGTCCGCTCGCGCATCGTCGAGGCCGGCTACGCCCGTCTGGTCGACGGCCAGGTCGACGTCCTGCTGGACGATCCGGTGGTGGCCGCTTCGGTACTGCGCCGCAAAGGCTGGAGTGACGCGGTGGCGCGACATCCCGGACAGGTCCACGATGGTCAGGTTGCCCTGATGTTCAGCCGCGCCAGCGTGCCGCAGGACCTTGTGCAGCGGTTCCAAAAGGCTCTGGAGCTGAGTCGGCGCAGCGGACGGATCGAATCCGTCGTCGCTCGCTACGTGGATCAGGATATGAGTGGGAAAGCAGACAAGAAGTCCGTAAATTAATTGATTATAAACAAATATTTATAAGTCTTTATTCAAGTAATTTATTGGATCAGGGGCGCCCGGACATTGTTCGGGCGCCTGTCATCAGGGCTCTGAGGCTTCGACCTCAGCCCAGGGATCGTAGCTCCCGATCCACCAGACGTGCCCTTCGGGGTCGCGACAGGCATAGGCCTGCCCCCCGTAATCTGGCGCGTGCAGGGGCTGGACAATGTCGGCGCCGGCGCTCTGCGCCCGGCTGCAGTGCGTCTCCACATCCTGCACCACCAGACAACAGCACTGCGTCTCGCGCCCGCCGATCTCGGAAGGCAGTGCCATGCGTCGACCCCATTCATCGTCCCGCGCCGCGCCGAGCATGATCATGCCGCCCCCCAGCCTCAGTTGGGCATGCGTAACGCCTCCGTTTTCATCAGGCACCACCAGCTGGCGGGTGAAGCCCAGAGCGGCGCACAACCAGTCGATCGCGGCCGGTGCGTCGCGGTAGCGCAGGCTGGGTATGACCGTGGATCGGATTGAATTCATGTGCATCGACTCCGTTGAAGTTCAAGGCCAGTATCCTCAGCGGACGCGCAGTCGTCTTGTAGATTTTCTGCCATGTTTCAAGGCAGGGGCACGTGCGAGGCGTAGTTGCCCTGGCTGCTCAGATAAGCGCCGGGCGTCATCCCCGAGAACGCACGAAATTCATGCACCAGATGCGCCTGATCGTGAAAGCCGCAATCCGCGGCCAGACCGGCCCAATTGACGCTTGCGCTCCCATGCGCGGAATCGACCAGGTGCCGAAACCGCAGCAGGCGCGCGTAGCGCTTGGCGCCCATCCCCACGTTCTGCTCGAACAGGCGCGCGAAGCGCCGTGGAGACAGGCCGCTGTCGCGTACCACGTCCGCAATCCGGCTCACCTGGGGTCTGGCCTTGAGCGAGGAGATCGCGAACTCGACCGCCGGGTGCGGGCGGATACCTCCGATTTGCTGGCACAACCATTGCTCAAGCCGTCGCAGACGCTCGTGCGGACCGCCGGCCTCCAGCAAGCGCTGGCGGATGCCGGACTGTCGTTCTCCCAGCAGCGCCGCGACGTCGACGCTATGTCCGTGCAGCTGATCCAGCGCTTGCCGCGCAAAGGCCATCGCACCGGGCGGGTGCAAGATCACCCCCATGACCTGCCGCTGCTCCCGGGTATCGATGATGCCGCTGAGTGCTTGCGGCCCCGCCAGGGTGGTCCCCGCGAGGCGGACGCAACGCAATGAACCGTCGTGCTCGAAATACTCGCGGGTTTCGTCCTCGTAAAGATTGACGATCAGCTGGCCATACGCCGACGGCAGGACACGTTCCAGGCAGTGCGGTGCCGGCGCCCAGTCGCAATCCCATAACGACTCGACTAAACCGGTCAGCGCAGCGGACGGTTTGATCGAAATGAAACTCATGCGACCGATTCTACTCGCCGCGTGCGTAACAACTGTGGACGATCGGTCGAGGTCTCGGCTGCACCCCGGAGTGATTGCGGGCGCTGGCCGCTACGCTCGTGGAGCGAAGACGCTCATCAGGACACCACCCGAGTTCGCCGCCCCTGCCCCCGGTCTTGCCGCGAAAGCGGCCTGAACGCTCGCGGATCAGCCGAACGGATTGCGCAGTACGATGGTGTGATCTCGATCGGGGCCGGTGGAAATCATGGCGACTTCGGCCTCGGTAATCTCCTCCATGCGCTTCAGATAGTTTCGGGCGGCTTCGGGCAGGTCGTCATAGCGCTTGATGCCGTAGGTGCTCTGCTTCCAGCCGGGCAATTCCTCGTAGACCGCTTCGATCTTGAGAAAGCCTTCGGCGCCGATCGGCGGCACCTCGACAGGCATGCCATCGACCCGATATCCGACACAGAACCGGATCACGTCCAGTTCATCGAGCACGTCGAGCTTGGTGACGCACAGGCCGGTCACGCTGTTGTTGAAGATCGAGCGTCGCGCGGCCACCGCGTCGAACCAGCCGCAGCGGCGCGGACGCTTGGTGACGGTACCGTACTCGGCGCCCTTGTCACGAATATGCTGTCCGATGTCATTGTCCAGCTCGGTGGGAAACGGACCGCCACCGACGCGCGTGGCATAGGCCTTGACGATGCCCAGCACGTAGTCGAGCTCGCGTGGCCCGACGCCGGAGCCCGTCGAGGCGCCACCGGCCGTGGTGTTGCTCGAGGTCACGTAGGGATAGGTGCCGTGATCGACGTCGAGCAGCGCGCCCTGTGCGCCTTCGAACAACACCTTGTCGCCGCGGCGTATGTGTAGACGCAGCAGCTCGGTCACGTCCGCCACCATTGGTTTGACGATGTCCGCATAACCGAGCAGGTCGTCCAGCGTCTGCTGAAAATCGGCGGGCTCCTCGTGGAAGTAGTTCTGCAGCACGAAGTTGTGATAGCCGAGCACTTCGCCGAGCTTGGCGGCCAGCTGCTCGCGGTGGAACAGGTCGCCCACGCGGATCGCGCGACGTGCCACCTTGTCCTCGTAAGCCGGGCCGATACCCTTGCCGGTCGTTCCGATCTTGGCGTCGCCGCGCGCCAGTTCGCGCGCCTGGTCGAGCCGGGCGTGCACCGGCAACACCAGCGGCGTTGCCTCGGAAATCTTGAGACGATCGCGCACCGACATGCCGGCGGCTTCGATCTTTTCGATCTCCGCGATCAGGTGCGGCAGCGAGAGCACCACGCCGTTGCCGATCAGGCAGGCCACGCCGGGCCGCATGATTCCCGAGGGAATCAGGTTGAGCGCGGTCTTGACGCCGTTGATGACGAGCGTGTGCCCGGCGTTGTGACCGCCCTGAAAGCGGACCACCGCCTGCACCTTCTCGGTCAGCAGGTCGACGACCTTGCCCTTGCCTTCATCGCCCCATTGGGCACCGATGACGACGACTGTCTTAGCCATGACTGATTTCCGTGACGTCCGTGGACAATGGATGGAACTCCAGGATAGAGGGATGCGCCGACGGCGCACACGCGTACGTCGCGCACCGTCGCCGCGAATCAGGCGCCGAGCCGCAGCAACTCATTGAGATCGGCCGAAAAACCGGTGGCCGGACGGCCCTGTCCGAACTCCGCGCCAGCGCCGTCATAACGGCCGCCGCGCGCCAGTTCGCGGCCGTGGCCGGGCACGAAGGCGGCGAACACCAAGCCGGTCTGGTAGCGATAGCCACGAAGTTCGGCAAGATCGATATGCAGCGGCAGTTGCGGAGCCGAGCGGGCCAGTTCAACGGCCGCCGATTCGAGCACCGACAAGGCCTGCATGGCTTCATCGCCGGCATCGGCCAATGCAAGCCTGGCCTGATCAATCACGGCCAGATCGCCGTTGAGGCTCATCAGCGCCGCGATCAGGCGCGCCGGTTCAGGCTGCATACCCACCGCCGAACTGAAGGCCTGATAATCCGGTTGCGACTTGCGTTGAAGGATATCGAACAGCGTGGCTTCATCGTCCGCGCCGAGTCCCAGACGCGCCACCAGCGACCGATAGATGCCGACGTGGCCCAGGTCGAGGTGCGCCGTGTCGACACCGGTGATCTTCAGTGTTTCGGCCAGCAGACGCAGGATTTCGTGGTCCGCGTTCATGCTGGCATCGCCGAACAGTTCGCAACCGACCTGACGCGGCGCACGCGAGCCGCCCATCGCGTCGGGCTGCGTTCGCAGCACGGTACCGATGTAGCACAATCGGACCACATCGCTCTGATCGAAACGGCGCGCCACGATGCGTGCGGCCTGCGGCGTCATGTCCGCACGCAATCCCAGCAAGCGCCCGCTGGCCGGATCAACCAGCTTGAAGGTCAGGCTTTCCAGATCGGAGCCGGCGCCGACCAGCAGCGTGTCCAGGTGCTCGAATAGCGGCGTGTAGATCAGGCCATAGCCACGATCGCGATACAGATCGAGCAGCTTGCGGCGCAGATCTTCCAGCGCCCACGACGATGGCGGCAACCATTCCTCGACCCCGTCCGGCAGCATCCAGTTTCGGGTCATCGCAGGAACTGCACCAATTGCAGCAGAACGATGCCGGCAACCATCGCGATCAGACCCGCCGTACGCATCTGCTTGTCATCGAGACTCGCCATGCGCAGCAGAATCTGCCGCCAGCGGCCGGGAAACGCGAACGGCATCAGCCCCTCAATCACCAGGACCAGTGCCAGCGCGCGTAGCAGATCGTCCCACATCAGCGACCCGCTGGGTTCTTGAAGTACTTGAACAGCTCACTGCTTGGCTCCAGCACCATCAGGTCCTGCTGACCGTTCCAGGTGTTCCGGTAGACATCGAGACTGCGATAGAACGAATAGAACTCGGCATCCTTGTTGTAGGCCGTCGCGTAAATCTCGGCGGCCTTGGCGTCGCCCTCACCACGAATGCGTTCGGCTTCCTTGTAGGCATTGGCGACGATGACCGCGGCTTCGCGATCGGCGTCCGCACGGATTTTCTCGGCTTCCTCGGAACCGCGTGCGCGGAAGTCGGAGGCCACGCGCTGGCGCTCGGAACGCATGCGCTGATAGACCGAATCGCTGACGTTATCCGGCAGGTCGATCGCCTTGACGCGAACGTCGACCAGCTGGATTCCGAGTTCGTCGACCTTCTCGGCGGTGGAGTCCTCCACCGCCTTCATGATGTCGTCGCGTTCGTCCGAGACCACCTGGCGGATCGTGCGGATCGAAAACTGGTCCCTCAGCGCACGATTGACGATCGACGCCAGACGATCATTGGCGTTGATCTCCAGGCCGGCCGTGGCGCGGTAGTAGGTGCGCGTGTCCTGGATTCGCCATTTGGCGTAGAAGTCGACCTTGACGCTCTTTTTCTCCGAGGTCAGGAAGTCCTCGGACTGGTTGTCGAGCGTCAACACGCGGCTGTCCATGCGGCGCACGCTGTCGGCGATCGGCCATTTGAAATGCACGCCAGGCTGCGAATCGACACCAATCACCTCGCCGAAGCGCAGCTTGATGACGCGTTCGCGCTGGTCGACGATGTAGAACGTCTGGTAGAGAACAAAGACCGCAATCAGGGCGAGCGCGATCGAAAAAAGTTGACGGTTGCTCATCAGCGCCTCTCGCGTTCGCGTAAGCGGTTGTCGTTCGAGCTGCTGCTCGATGACGTCGACGGCAGCGACGACGTGGTCTTGCCACCAGTGGTTGCGTCACCGCGGTTCTTCATCAGCTGGTCGAGCGGCAAATACAGCATGGGATTGGCTTCATTGGTATCGATCAGCACCTTGCCGGTGCGGCTCATCACGTCTTCGAGCGCATCGAGATACATGCGCTGACGCGTCACCTTCGGCGCCTTTTCGTACTCGGTCAGAAGTTGCGTGAAGCGGGCCACGTCACCTTCGGCTTCCGCCACCACGCTGTCGCGGTAGCCGGTGGCCTGCGAGACCTGGCGAGCGGCAGTACCACGCGCCTGCGGCAGACGCTCATTGGAATAGGACTCGGCTTCGTTCTTGAAGCGCTGCTGATCCTCGCGCGCTTTGATGGCGTCGAGGAAGGCGTCCTGAACCTGTGCCGGCGCACGCGCGTCGATCATGTTGACCTGCATCACGATCAGGCCGGTTTCGTAGCCGTCGAGGATGTCCTGCAACAAGGTTCGTGCACGATCTGCGACCGCCTGGCGTCCTTCGATCACAACGAAGTCGAAGGTGTTGCGGCCGACGATCTGGCGCACCGCGCTGCGCGTCGCCTGGCGCAGCGTCGCATCCGGATCCTTGACGCTGAACAGGTAGTTCTCGGCAGAGGTGACGCGGTACTGCACCTTCAGTTCAAGTTCGACGATGTTCTCGTCTTCGGTCAGCATCGAGCTGCGATCGGTGGACTCGCGCACCTCGGTGACGTTGACTTTTTCCTCGCGCTCGAACGGCCACGGCACATGCCAGCGCAGACCCGGGCCTTCGGTTCGGCTGTAGGCGCCGAAGCGCAGCACCACGGCCTGTTCGCGTTCGTTGACCATGTAGAAACCCGAGGCACCCCACAGCGCCACGATGGCCAGCAACAGCAGCATCACGGCGCCGGAAAACCCCTTGCCGCCCTTGCCACCGCGACTACCGAATCTCGCCTTGAGACGCTTCAGGATTTCATCCACGTCAGGTGTATTGCCACCGCTACGACGTCCGCCACCGTTGTTGTTCCAGGGGTCGCGGCCGCCGCCGGGCTCGTTCCAAGCCATGTTGTGCTCCGACGATCGAGGCAGTGGAAACTGCCGACCGAAAACTGTCGATAAAGGTCGATAAAAAGGGCCGCACGCGGCGGCCGTCGTTCTGATTTCGGCGCGATTCTACCAGTTCACTGCGCCGATTCCTGCATTGGCGGCGCCGGTATCGGCAAATCCGCCTCGCGGCACATACGTGCCAGTTGCGCATACGGCATGCGTACCGTCACCGTCCAGCTGCCATCGTCCTCGACCTGTTCGCGCAGCACCGCCTCGTGCTCGAACAAGCGGGCCCGCAGGCCGCCGGCGCGCAGCGGCACGCGAACCTCGCGCTCGACGCTGTCGGCGAAGAAATGATCGCGCACGACCTGCCGCAGCGTGTCGAGCCCCTGCCCGCTTTCGGCCGAGACGTAGATGCGCGTGACCTGAGCCTCGGCATCGCGCTGTAATTCGGGCGTCTCGCGATCAAGCAGATCGATCTTGTTGTAGACCAGAATCCGTGGAGCCTTGGTCGCACCGATCTCCTCAAGCACTGCATTGACCTGCTCGATTCGAACGCTGCATTCCGGATCGGCGGCGTCGACCACGTGCAGCAGCAGGCCAGCATCTCTGGATTCCTCCAGCGTGGCACGGAACGCCGCCACCAGGTCATGCGGCAGATCGCGAATGAATCCGACGGTATCGGCCAGCACGATGTGCTCGCCCGGCGGCAGTGGCAGCCGCCGCAAGGTCGGATCCAGGGTCGCGAACAGCTGGCTGGAGGCAAAACTGTCATTGCCGGTCAGCGCATTGAACAGCGTCGATTTCCCGGCATTGGTATAGCCGACCAGCGACACCGTGGGCACTTCGTTGCGCAAGCGCTGCTGACGCGACAGCGAGCGCCGTTTGCGCACCTCTTCGAGACGTCGCTTGAGCATCGCGATGCGATGACGCACCAGTCGCCGATCGGTTTCCAGCTGGGTTTCGCCGGGGCCACGCAGGCCGATGCCGCCGCCCTGGCGCTCAAGATGCGACCAGCCACGGACCAGACGCGTGGAAAGGTGCTGCAGTTGGGCCAGCTCGACCTGCAACTTGCCCTCGTGCGAACGCGCACGCTGCGCGAAGATGTCGAGGATCAGCCCGGACCGGTCGAGCACGCGACACTTGAGCCGCTTCTCCAGATTGCGCTCCTGGCTCGGCGACAGCGCGTGATTGAACACCGCCAGCTCGGCGCAATGCAGTTCCACGGCCTCGGCGACTTCGTCGGCCTTGCCGCTGCCGACGAACAGACTCGAATCCGGACGCTGGCGACGGCCACCGATGAACGCCGTGATCTCGGCGCCGGACGCGCACACGAGTTCGCGGAATTCAGCGGCTTCGACACCGTAGTCGGAACCCGGGAATTCCAGATTGACGAGTACCGCTTTTTGCGACGTCGGGCGCGTGGCCGTCTCAGGCATGCGGGCGTCGCGGGCGATCTTAGTCTTCGCTGCTATCGTCGTCACTCGACAGGCGCACCGGGCGCGCCGGCACCACCGTCGAGATCGCGTGCTTGTAGACCATCTGACTGACGCTGTTCTTGAGCAGGACTACGAACTGGTCGAACGACTCGATATGGCCCTGCAGCTTGATGCCGTTGACCAGATAGATCGAGACCGGAATCCGCTCTTTGCGCAGCGTGTTCAAAAAAGGTTCTTGTAAAGTTTGACCCTTAGACATGTTCTTTCCTGGTAGTCCTTTATTCGTTACAGACAGGCGGGCCGGGCAAGGTCCCCGCGCCTCCGGACTGTCTCGCGATCGAGTGTATCACGCTCGAATCCGATCTTCGGCGGCCCGCGCCAGATCAGGGGAATCCGGGTCCAGATAGTGCACATCCGTCTCGGTGCGCAGCCAGGTCAGCTGGCGTTTCGCGAACTGTCGCGTCGCCGCGATACCCTGATCCACGGCCTGCTCCAAACTGGTTTCACCGTCCAGATGGCGCCACATCTGTCGATAACCGACCGCCCGCATCGACGGCATGTCCGGATCAAGGTCGCCACGTGCGCGTAGACGCGCCACTTCAGCGACCAGACCCTGGTCGATCATCTGACGAAAGCGCTGTTCGATACGCTGATGCAGGCGGGCGCGTTCCGGCGGGTTGGGCGCCAGTTTGATGACCGGCCCCTGTAGCGTCGAATGCGCACCGGCCGCAAATCTTGCACTCGCCGGACCTCCACCCAGTTCACAGATCTCCAGTGCGCGCTGGATGCGATGACCATCATTCGGATGCAGCCGCGCGGCCGTCACCGGATCCAGCTCCGCCAGACGTCGATGCAGGCGCGGCCAGCCCTGCACCGCTGCTTCGGCTTCGATGCGGGCCCGCAGTTCGGGATCGGCAGACGGCAATTCGCTGAGTCCGCGCGTCAAGGCGCGAAAGTACAGCATGGTCCCTCCCACCAGCAGGGGCAGTCGGCCGCGCGCACGTATCTCCCGAATCAGGCGGCCGGCATCGGCAGCGAAACGCGCCGCCGAGTAGGCCTGGGCGGGGTCGAGAATGTCGATCAGATGGTGCGGAATTCGGGCGCGGACCGCGGCATCCGGCTTGGCGGTGCCGATATCCATGCCGCGATAGACCAGCGCGGAATCGACGCTGACGATTTCGACATCGAAGCGTTCCGCCAGCGCGAACGACAGCGCGGTCTTGCCGGATGCCGTCGGTCCCATCAGCAGGACCACTGGGATCACTTCGTCCGGCGTCTCAGACGGCATTCATCGACCGCGCAGAAACAGCCGGTCCAAGGCGCCGTGATCGAGCTGCACCCAGGTCGGACGACCGTGATTGCACTGGCCGGACAACTCGGTGCGCTCCATGTCGCGCAGCAGTCGTTCCATCTCCGGCAGGCTCAGGCGGCGGTTGGCCTTGATCGCGGCACGACAGGCCATGTCCGCGAGTACGCGTTCCTGCGCGTCGAGCACATCGCCGAAATGGCGGTGACTCTCGCCCGCCGCACGTTCGCCGAGCGCGCTGCGCACCAGACCTTCGACTTCCTCCAGCGGCAGCAGTGGCGGCACCGCTCGAATCGCCAGCGAGGTCGGGCCGCTGCGATCCAGCTCCACACCGTAGGCCAGCAGGTCCTCGCGATGATTGTCTGCCAGGTCGACCAGATCCTCGGGCAGATTCAGGCGCAGTGGCTCCAGCAAGTGTTGGCTGGGCAGGCTGCCGGCATGCAGGTCGGTCTTGAAGCGTTCGTACAGCACGCGTTCGTGCGCCGCATGTGCGTCCACGACCACCAGTCCGTGCTGATTCTCGGCCAGAATGAACACGCCCGCCAGTTGCGCCAAGGGGCGGCCGAGCGGCATGTCGCTGTCCGCCGCCGGCTGCGGCGGTGAGGGCTCCGCGACCGGCGCGGCGCCCAATGCCGCCCAGCCGGTACGTGCGAAGTCGACCGCCGGTTCGGCGGCCTGCTGCAAGGGCAAACGCGCCGAGGCCGACGAGAAGTTGGTATTGCGAAATCCAGGGGCCGGCACCGCCGTGGACAACGCCATCCGATCCGGCTTGTGCGTCCACTCGACGCGGTGATGTTGCTGCGGCTCCGGCCGTACGTCGCGCAGCGCGCGCTGGATCGAACCGAACAGAAAGTCATGCACCGTTGCCGATTGCCGGAAACGCACTTCGAGCTTGGCCGGATGAACGTTCACGTCGACGCCGGACGGATCGAGTTCGAAGAACAACACGAATGCGGGGTAACGCGTGCTGTGCAAGGCGTCCGCATAGGCGCGCCGCAGCGCCGAGGCGACCAGCTTGTCGCGCACCACGCGACCGTTGACGAAAAAATATTGAAGGTCGGGCTGCGCACGCGAGAAACTCGGCAGCGCGGTCCAGCCCCACAGCCGCATGCCCAGGCGCTCTTCTTCGATGAGGATCGCGCTGTCCGCGAAAGCCTCACCGCACAGCGCCTTCATTCTGGCCTCGGCGCTGCCGCGGGCCAGCCGAAACACCTCTCGCCCATTGTGCCGAAGGGCGAATGCGCGCTCCGGCCGCGCCAGCGCGATGCGACGCAGCGCCTGATCGACGTGACGGAATTCCGTGGACTCGGTGCGCATGAACTTGCGTCGCGCCGGCGTGTTGTAAAACAGATCACGAACTTCGAGCGTGGTGCCAGGGCTGTGCGGCGCCGGTTGCGGCTGCGCGTCCGCGGCAATGGCGCCCTCGCCCGCCAATCGCCAGCCGTGCTCGTCGGTCGCCGTTCTGGATACCAGCGACAGGCGTGACACCGACAGCACGCTGGGCAGCGCTTCGCCGCGAAAACCGAAGCTGGCAACACGCTCCAGCTGATCCAGCGATTCGATCTTGCTGGTGGCGTGGCGCGTCAGGGCCATCGGCAGCTCATCGCGTGCGATGCCGTTTCCGTCATCGCGGATTCGGATCAAGGTGAGGCCGCCACCTTCGAGCTCGACCTCGACCGCCCGGGCCTCGGCGTCCAAGCTGTTCTCGACCAGTTCCTTGACCACGGCGGCCGGCCGCTCGACGACTTCACCGGCGGCGATCTGGTTGATCAGTTGTTCGGGAAGTATCCGGATCGCCATGGCTCAGCAGGCTCCGTTTGCGGAACGCCGCGGCGGCAAAACGGGTGGAGTTGGCGGTGGCAAGGCGGGCGGCTCGAATCGGTCGAACCGCGAAGGATACGGACAGCGCTCTCAGTGCGCGACCGGTATCTGCAGAACTTCGCCGACCTTCAGTCGGTCGCCGTTGAGGCCGTTGGCGCTGCGAAGATCGTTGAGGCTGACCTGATAGAGCTGCGCGACCTCGGACAGCGTGTCACCGGAACGCACCGTGTGATTATTGCTGCTGGCCGAATTGGCCGGTGCGGAGACGTAGCGCAGCGGACGGTAGTTCTGGAAATAGCTCTGCACGCCCTTGAAGATCGCCTTGGCCAGCGTCGCCTGATAGCCGGAATCGTTGAGCAGCTTTTCTTCCTTGGGATTGGTGATGAAAGCCGTCTCCACCAGGACCGAGGGAATGTCCGGCGACTTCAACACGACGAAGCCGGCCTGTTGCACCGAGGTCCGCTGCAGCTTGTTGATGCCGCCCAGCGATTCGAGGATGCGGCCACCGACATCGATGCTGGCCTCGATCGCCGAGGTCTGCGAGATGTCGAACAGCACCGCGGCCAGGGTGTCGTCCTTGCCGGACAGCTCGACGCCGCCGATCAAATCCGCGGCGTTTTCCTTGTTGGCGAGCCAGCGCGCCTGTTCGGACGTGGCACCGCGGTGTGACAGGGCGTAGACCGCACTGCCGTTCACACGGCTGTCCTTGTAGGCATTGGCGTGAATCGACACGAACAGGTCGGCTTGCGCATCACGCGCGATGTTCATGCGTTCGCGCAAGGCGATCAGCGTATCGCTGTCACGGGTGAGGACGGCCTGATAGCCGGGCTGCGCATTGACCAGCTTGGCCAGCCGGCGCGCCATCGACAGGGCGACGTCCTTTTCGAGTACGCCATGCGAACCGCGCGCACCGGAATCCTTGCCGCCATGGCCGGCGTCGATCGCGATCACGATCGGCTTTTCGTAAAGCGTGCTCCTCGGCTTTGCAGCCGGCAGGGGCGCCTGCGCGACGGGCACTTCGATCTGCGGCACCGGCGGCGCCGGTTCGGGCGCTGCGGCGGCGATCGTCGTGCTGTCGCGACCTTCCGGCAGATTCAGCGTGCCTTGCTCACCGAGATCGACCACCAGTCGGTAGCCATAGTCACCGTTCGGGGTCAGGGCGAAGCTCTTGGGGCGAACCGCTTCACTGAGATCGAGCACGACGCGCAGCGCCCCATCGGGGCGCCGCCCCGTGCGAATGCGCTGGACCAGGCCACTGCCTTCGAGCGAGGCCGCCAGACGTGAGGAACGCTCGACCCCGTCGAGGTCGATGACCACGCGTTCCGGCGCAACCAGAGAAAAAACCTTGTGGTCGGTCGGCGCGGACAGATCGAAAACCACCCGCGTGGTCTCGGGTCCGGCCCACACGCGTACGTCGCGTAGTTCTTTCGCGCCCACAGCCAATGGCAGCAATAGGAACAGCAACGACAGGCAGCGCACCGCCGGTTCTCCCTGGAGAATGACCCCGCGCGGAGTCTAACCGTGGGGAAACGGTCTATCAAGCATTTTCTTTAATTAAAACAGCGTTTATCAGCGGTTAGTTAAAGTGAAGCCTTGCAAGCGGCCCTAAATCCGGCCGATTTGCGCCGAGAAAGCGGCTTCGATCGCGCGTCCGAGCGCCGTCTGCGCAGCAATCTCCAGGTTTCGTCCGGCCGCTTCGGCCTGCAGGCGAATCTCCAGATCCGCTGCGGGCAGATGGCTGATTCCACGTTGTGGCCACTCCACCAGCCACAGCGTTTCCCCGGAGGGATAGTCGTTCAGACCGAGTTGATCGAGCTCATCCGGGTCGGCGATCCGGTACAGATCCACGTGCAGGATTCGCCTGAGTTCAAGTTCGTAGGGTTCGAGCAAGGTATAGGTCGGACTGCGCACCGTTCCCTGTACCCCCAGCCCACGCAGAATCGACCGGGCCAGCGTGGTCTTGCCGGCACCGAGATCACCTTCAAGGAAAATGACTGCGCCGGGCACATCCACCAGAGCGGCGGCCAGCGCCCGGCCCATCTCGATCGTCGCCGCCTCGTCCGCCAGGAACCGTTTCATGGATTCATGATCTCGCGCAGGCTGTCGATCAGGTCGCTGGGCAGCAGCCCACGTTCGCCGCGCTTCGCCGCCAGATCGCCAGCCAGGGCATGCGCTGCCACAGCCACTCCCACTGCGGTTTCGGTCGACATCGGCATGCTGCGATGCTGCGCCAATACGGCGGCGACCACGCCAGTCAGCACATCTCCCATACCACCGACGCCCATGCCCGGATTACCGTGCGGGCACAGTCCCAGTTCGTGTCCCTGCACCAAGCTGCCGGCCCCTTTGAGCACGACAACGCCGCCGTACCGCTGTTGCAGCTGCGCGACGGCCGACAGGCGGTCGGCCTGAATCGTGGCCGTATCGAGTTGCAGCAGGCGTGCCGCCTCACCTGGGTGCGGCGTCAATACCCACTCTTCGCGCGATCTCGGTGAATCCGCCAGCAGGTTCAGCGCATCGGCGTCCAGCACCAGCAACCGCTCGCAGGCCAGGGCCGCCTTGAACATCGTCCGACCCCAGGCCTGCTGGCCAAGACCGGGCCCGATCGCGACGACATCGGCCTTGTCGATCAATGATGCGAGCGTCTCGACATCCTCAACGCCGTGCGGCATCAGCTCGGCCTGCGCCATGGCCAGGCCGGCCGCATGCGCCGAGCGCGTCGCGATGCTGACCAGGCCGGCGCCGCTGCGCAAGGCTGCGCGCGCCGCCATCAGCAAGGCGCCGTTGGTGCCACCGTCGCCGCCGATCAACAGCACATGGCCGTGACTGCCCTTGTGCGCCGAGCGTGAGCGCCTGCGCAGATTGTGACGCAGCAGATCCTCGCCCAGCAGCGTCGCCGCGGGCGGAAGCGAATCGTAGACTGCGGCCGGTACGCCGAGCGCATCGAATACCAGCTCGCCGACGCGATCCGGCCCCTCGCCCAGGTGTAGCCCTGGCTTGCGGCCGATAAAGCTGACGGTGAGATCGGCGCTGACCGCGACACCCGGTGCCTGTCCGCTGTCTGCGAACAGACCGCTCGGAATATCCAGCGCCAGGACCTGCGCACCGCGATCACGCGCCGCATTGATCGCGGTGATGCAGGCGGCGGCTTCGCCCCGCGGGGCACGCGACAGACCGGTACCGAACACGGCGTCGACGAGCAATACGCCCTTGCCGCACTCGCTCAGCGCGTCGGTGCTGGCCGGACACACCGCATCCCCGCCCTCCAGCCAGGCCGACCGCGCCGTGGCCGCATCGCCGCGCCGCTCGCCGGCCAGTTCGAGCACGCGCACGTCGATACCATCGCTTTGAGCGAGTCGTGCGAGTTCGTATCCGTCGCCGCCGTTGTTGCCGGAGCCCGCCACCACCACGACCTGCTCCGGTTTGCGCAATCGCGCCACGGCAGCGGACCAGGCCGCCGCCGCGGCACGCTTCATCAGTACATGGCCGGGAATGCCGCAGTCCTCGATGGCGCGGCGATCCAGCTCGCGAACCTGCTCGGCGCCGTAGAATGCGCGTGATGATGGATGTGACATGCCCACCAGTATAGAAGCCGATCGCCCGACCCTGAACGCCTTGCCGGAACGCATTCTGGCCTGGGCGCAGGACCTGGGTTTTTCCGATGCCGCGGTCTCGCGAGTCCAGCTGCAGGAGGACGAGCATCACCTGCGCCACTGGCTGGAGCAGGGCTACCACGGTTCAATGGGCTACATGAACCGAAACCCTGCGCAGCGCAGCCGGCCGGCCGAGTTGCGCGAAGGCACGGTCTCGGTGATCTCGGCCCGGATGGACTACTGGCCGGTCGGCGCGGACGCGCAATCGGTGCTGGATGATCCGCGCAAGGGCTATATCGCGCGCTACACGCTCGGACGGGACTATCATCGAACCGTACGCGGACGTCTGTTGAAGCTGGCGGCGCGTATCGGCGAAGAGATCGAACCGCACGGTTACCGGGTGTTTTCGGACAGCGCGCCATCTCTCGAAAAAGCCCTGGCGCGCGACGCCGGACTGGGCTGGATCGGCAAGAACACCCTGCTGCTCAACCGCAAGGCCGGCTCGTACTTCCTGCTGGGCGAAATCTATACGGACCTGCCGCTGGCGGCATCCGATGCCGCCCCACGCAGCCACTGCGGCAGCTGTCAGGCCTGCATCGACATATGCCCGACGCGTGCGATCGTGGCGCCGTATCAGCTCGATGCGCGGCGCTGCATCTCGTATCTCACGATCGAGCACCGTGGCAGCATTCCGCTGGAGTTTCGAGAGGCCATCGGCAACCGAATCTTCGGCTGCGACGACTGCCAGATCGTTTGCCCGTGGAACCGCTACGCCCGTCCCGCCGAAGTGCCCGACTTCAATGTGCGCCACGGCTTCGATGCACCGTCCCTGGTCGAACTGTTTTCCTGGGAAGAGGACGAATACCTGCGACGCACCGAAGGTATGGCCTTGCGACGCGGCGGCTACGGCAACTGGCTGCGCAATCTCGCGGTGGCGCTGGGCAATGCCCCGCAGGAACCGGGAATCATCGAGGCGCTGAGGACGCGGGCCGACGATGCCAACGCAATCGTGCGCGAGCACGTGCACTGGGCCTTGCAGCGCCACGGCCTCACCGCCTGAATCCGCGAGCCTGCGGTGGCGCTCAAGGCCTGAAGGGGCAGCGGGCGCTCGTGCTCAATGCAGCAATATCGGCCCGGGTCGAATGCAGCAACGTGAGCTGCGAGGGGTTCGCGCCGACCGCCGCCGTCGTCAGCTCCTGCTGCGCACGTTCGGTGCAGCCGAGTTCGGCGAGCGTCTGCGCATAGTTGTTGCGCACCAGGCTCGCCGAGGGGTCGATGTCGATCGCCCGGGCATACGCTTTGGCCGCTTCGGACTGCTCGCCGAGCGCATAGTGCACATTGCCTAGGGCCGCCCAGACCAGGGCATTGCCGGGCCAGCGCTGGCTCGCCGTATCGTAGGCGGTTCGGGCGATATCCAGCTGTCCCAGAGACTCGAACGGCGCCACGGCCGCAAGCCAGGACTCGGCGCTTGCGCTGACCGGCAACTCGTCGGGCCGGACCACAACTACGGTCCAGCGCCCGCCGCGGTCCCAGCGCGCGAGCCAGTCCTTGTCGGACTCGATGTGACGCGGTTCGGTGCCCGAGCGCATCACGAATTCGCCGCGATCGGCATCGTGTCCAACCGTGACCGCGTAGTGCCAGACCGGAAGCCGGTTCAGGCCCAGGTTCTGGAAAACGAGCACCGGGCGGCCCGCATAGAGTTCGGCGAGCACCGATTCGACATGGCCGTCCAGCCGGAACGGCACACGCCCATGCCGCCGTGCGGCCGCGATCATCTCGGACTGCAGGCTGCCTTCGCGTTCCGGAATGTAGACCTCGGACACCAGGGCTTCGGGCGTCACCGACACGCCCGAGCTCACGAGCACGGTCGCCAACGCCGCAGGCCCGCACTGGTAGCGCTCCTGCGCGAAGAACGGCGTGTCGCTCAGCTCGACGCTGACGGTCTCCTGTCGCAGACGCAGGGTTTCAGGTCCTGCGGCACAGCCGGCGAGCAGCGCCAGAGCCACGCAGGCTCCGGGAAGATCAACGAAAACGGACCGCACTAGGCGGTCCGCAGATCGTCGCCCGAACACTCAGATCGAGGTGAAGACGTTGGTCACGCCGACCAGTTCGAGGATCAGCAGCACCAGAAACACGATGCCGATGACGGCGATCACGTCGCCGCCGGCCGGCTGCTCCTGAATCTTCAGCGACAGCTCCTGCAGCTCCTGATCCGACAGCGACGCGACGCGCTGCTCGACCACGCTGGGCGCGACACCCCAGGCCTGCAACTGATCACGGACGTCGGCCCGCGCCAGGAAGGTATCGACCGCCGCTCGATCCTGCGTGCTGGCGCCCTGGGACATCATCTGCTCCGTGCTGACCACCGCCGCCAAGGCTGGCGTCGGCAATACGGCGGTAAGCATCGCCGAAACGGCTACGCTGGCAACGATCGCTTTGATCTTGTTCATGCTGTTCACTCCTGTTTGATTGAATAATTGCATCGGCAGTGCCGCTACCGCTGAAACCTGACCCCGTCGCTGATGCGTGCGACCAGTGCTCGGGTCGAGGGGTCGAGCTCGGCCACCTCGCCATCGAGCGCGCTGACGACGCTTTTGGCCAGTTGCTTGCCCAGTTCGACGCCCCATTGGTCGAAGGCGTTGATGTTCCAGATTACGCTCTGCACGAAGGTGCGATGCTCGTAGAGCGCCAGCAGCGCGCCCAGATGGAAAGGGTCGACGCGCGGCATCAGCAGCGTGTTGCTGGGCCGGTTGCCGCTGAACACCCGATGCGGCACGGCCGCATCCAGTTCGGTACCGCGCAGGCCCTGCGCGGACAGCTCGGCGCGAACCGTGTCCGCGTCCTTGCCGCGCATCAGCGCGGCACCCTGCGCCAGGCAGTTGGCGATCAGCAGTTTCTGCTGCTCGTGCAGTTCGTGATCGGCGGCGAGCGGCAATACGAAATCCACCGGATTGACGTCCGTGCCCTGATGCAGCATCTGGAAATAGGCGTGCTGGGCATTGGTGCCGACATCGCCCCAGAGGACCGGCGTGGTGCGGTAGTCCAGCGCGACGCCGTCGCGATCCACACTCTTGCCGTTGGATTCCATCTCCAGCTGCTGCGCCCAGGCCGGGAACCGCTGCAAGCGCTGCGAATACGGCGCCAAGACCTGGGTCGGACAGTTCAGGAAATTGGTATTCCATACGGCCAGCAGGCCGAGCGTCAGCGGCAGATTGTCGGCGCCCTCGGTCGTGGCGAAATGGCGGTCCATCGCCTGGGCGCCGGACAGCAGCTCCACGAAGCGCTCCGCACCCACCGCAACGGCGATCGACACACCGACCGCAGACCACAGCGAATAACGACCGCCGACCCAGTCCCAGAATTCGAACATGTTGTCGGCCGCGATGCCGAAGCTCTGAACGGCATCGGCATTGGTCGACACCGCGACAAAATGCCTGGCCACGGCCGCTTCGCCCAGACGGCCAACCAGCCATCGCCTCGCGGCATGCGCGTTGGCCATGGTCTCCTGGGTGGTGAATGTCTTGGAAGTGATGATGAACAGCGTCTGCGCCGGATCGAGGCCCACCAGGGTATCCGACAGCTCGGCACCGTCCACGTTGGCGACGAAGTGCGAACGCGGGCCGTCGCAATAAGGTGCGAGCGCCTGGCAGACCATGCGCGGCCCCAGGTCCGAACCGCCGATGCCGATGTTGACGACATCGCGAATGACGTCGCCACGGGCGCCGGTCCATTGCCCACCGCGTACCGCCTCCGCGAACGCACAAAAACGGTCACGCACCGCTGCGACCAGCGGCACGACGTTCTCGCCGTCGACGCGCATCGGGGTGTCGTCGAGACAGCGCAGGGCCATGTGGTATGCGGCCCGGCCTTCGGTGTGATTGACCGCTTCGCCAGCGAACAGGCGTTCGCGCCATTGCTCGAAACCACATTGGCGGGCCAGCCGGTGCAGGCTGTCCAACACGGCGGAATCCACGCGCTGCTTGGAGAAATCCAGGAACAGGTCGACCGCCTCGACGCTCAGTTCCTCAGCCCGTTCGGGCTGCTGCTGAAACAGTTCATTGAGATTCGTCGCGCACAGCCTCTCGGCATGCCCGACGAGTTCGCGCCAGACGGCACTGTTCGTCAGTTCGGACATCTGATTCTTCTTTTGGATGCTGGACTCCCAAGCCTATCCTCGGAAGTGTGCCCGCAGCAAAGTGTCCGTATCCTGAACGCTGGCGCCGGTGAGCTTCAGACCCAGGCGTAGTTGAAGCTGATGCTGATGCGCTCGCCATTGGCGAGGCTGGGCGGGACTTCGTGGCGCTGCCAGCTTTCGAACAAGGTGAGCCAGCCTGCACGTGCCGGATAGGTCACGTGGTGGCGCATAGCTTCCGGCGCATCCTCGGTTCTGGCGGGCGCCGCCATGAAGCTCGCCAATCGCGGATCCTCGAAACGCAGGCCGCTGCTCTTGGCGGGCGTCTTGACGTAGTAGGTGCCGCTGACCACGGCGTGCGGATGCACATGGGCGCCATGCGCGCACAGCGGCCCCATGATGTTGATCCAGCAGTCCGTCATCTGCAGGCGGGCTTCGCCGAGATCCCAATGCAGCGCCCGCGCATAGGCGCGCACATGGCGGTCAATCGCGGCACGCACATCGAAGAATGTGCTCGACATCTGGTGCAGCTGGTCGAGCGAGGCGTAACTGGTGTAGCCGCCGGGATAAGCCTTGCCCGACCAGCGGCGGCCGGCGACATCGTGGTCGCGCAATTGATGCGCCTCACGTTCCAGTTCGCGGTTCAGAGACGTCACGCCCCGCGTCTTGAGCGGGGCGTGATAGATCAGCGTCGGAAACAGCGCGGCAACCCGCGCCGTGGCGGCAGGGGCCGCCGGTCTTCGTGCGGGCACGGCGCCGTCAGGCGGCCTGAACGGGAATCGTGTTGGCGGTCCGTGTCACGTGGTTGTTCTCATCCAGATAGATGAGCTTCGGCTTGTGGTTGCGCGCCGCAGCCGCATCGAGACCGGCGTAGCTGCAGATGATCAGGCGGTCGCCCACACGCGCCTTGTGGGCAGCGGCGCCATTGACCGAAATGACATGCGAACCGGCTTCCGCACGGATCGCGTACGTCGTGAAACGTTCGCCATTGGTCACGTTGTAGATCTGTATTTGCTCGTATTCGAGTATTCCGGACGAGTCGAGCAGATTCGAATCAATCGCACACGAACCTTCATAGTCCAATTCGGCGTGCGTCACGCAGGCACGGTGCAGCTTGGCTTTAAGCAGCGTGATATGCATGGCTTTCCCTCAACGGGTTTTTGGCGACCCCGGGTGGCCCACCAAGACATGCACCCGGCATCGAGGGTTTCTTTTCAAGACGGGCGGCCCACTAAGACATGCGCCCATAAACAGGTCGAACCCCCGGTCCGTCCCTGCGAATTTCGGAGTGTAGCGAGCTATCGGGGCAGCGGCAACCACGGCGCGGACCAACGGTTCCCGAGGCCCGGTTCATCGACAAGACAGGCTTTCGGCGTGCGCCGATGCGCGCCGTTCACTCGTGGCGAGGCTGCAGGTTCACACTCAGGTTGTCGATGAGCCGCGTCGATCCGAGCAGCGCCGCGATGAGCACCACATAGCCATCGGCTTCGACCGTCGGCGGTGCCAGATCCGATGCGCGTATCGCCACATAGTCCGGCTGAAACCCGCGCTCGACCAGCATTTCGGCAGCCTCGCGCTCCAGCGCCGCAAAGTCGCGCCGGCCAGAACGCAAACGTGAGGCGACATGCTGCAGACTGGCGAAAATCGTGCTGGATCGGGCACGTTGTTCCGCACTGAGATACTGATTGCGCGAACTGCGCGCGAGCCCGTCCGCTTCGCGAACGGTCGGCGCGCCACGGACCTCGATCGGCAGTCCGAGATCCGCGACCATACGGCGGATAACGGCGAGCTGCTGGTAGTCCTTTTCACCGAATATCGCCAGATCCGGCTGTACCAGATTGAACAGGATGTTGACGACGGTCGCCACGCCGCGGAAGTGTCCCGGCCTCGACACGCCATCCAGCTGCTCGACCAGGGCCCCGTCGACCTGCACGGTGGTACTCGGCGGGTAGCCGTTGGGGTACATCTGTTCGAGCGATGGCGCGAAAACCAGGGTGGCGCCCTGCTCGCGCAGCACCTCGCAATCCGCGTCGAGCGTTCTTGGATAGCGATCGAAATCCTCGTTCGGCCCGAACTGCAGGGGATTGACGAAAATGCTGACCACCACGCAGTCCGCCGAATCCCGCGCCTGGGCGACCAGACTGGCATGCCCGGCGTGAAGATTGCCCATGGTCGGCACCAGCGCGATGCGCTGGCCCTGGGCGCGATACTGCGCGATCGCGGCGCGCAAGGCGGTCACTTCATGGATCAATTGCATCGTCGCGGCTCAGAAACAATGCTCCGCCGCGGGGTACGCGCCGGTCTTGACCGCCTGTACATAGGCCGCAACGGCCATCTCGATATCGCTCGCCTGCGCCATGAAATTCTGCACGAAACGGGGCGAACGGCCGACGGTGACCATCGGCGAGATGTGGAGAATGTCCTGCAGCACCAGAATCTGGCCGTCCACGCCGGCGCCGGCGCCAATACCGATGACCGGCACCGTGGCTGCCTCGGTGATGCGCCGCCCCAGATCAGCCGGGACGCACTCGAGCACCAGACAGTCCGCACCGGCTTCCTCGAGCAGACGCGCGTCTCGCGCCATTGCGGAGGCGGCGGCTTCGTCCCTGCCCTGCACCTTGAACGCGCCCAGCTTGTGAATCAACTGCGGCTGCAAACCCAGATGTGCGCAGACCGGTACGCCTCTGACCGACAGATACTCGACGATATCAGCCTGCTCGCGGCCACCTTCGAGCTTGACCATTTTCGCACCGCCTTCCTGCATCAGTCTCTGCGAGGCGTCGAGTGCGCGCTCGCGAGTGGCGTAGGACAGAAACGGCAGGTCGGCCACCAGATAGGCGCGCTTCAGGCTGTCCTTGATGGCTCGGCAGTGATAGACGATGTCATCGACCGTGACTGCGGTGGTGGTCGATCGGCCGTGGATCACCATCCCCAGCGAATCGCCGACCAGCACGAAGTCCACACCAGCACGATCTTCGATCAGCGCAAAACTGGCGTCGTAGCAGGTCAGGCAGGCAATTTTCTCACCGGCTGCGCGCATCCGGCGCAGTTCCGCGACATTGACGGGTTTGACCACGTCCATGGCTCTCCTCGGCTCGGGTTTCGAGAGCGCGCGACTATATCAGCCCGTCCGGCAGCGGAGCGTTCCGAAGCCCGCGTTTGGGCCGCATTATCGAGACCAGCGATCGATACCGTCCATGCCGACCTGATCCAGGAAGTCGCGAGCTCTGCCCAGGCCCGGAAGCATCAAGTCCGGGGCCAACTCCAGTAGTGGCACCAGCACGAAATTCCGGGAGGTGATGCCCGGGTGCGGCACCTGCAGATCGCTGCGATCGATCCGCTCCTGGTCGTACAGCAGCAAATCCAGATCGATGCGTCGCGAACCCCATTTGGGTCCGCCACGCCGTTTGCCGAGCGCATCTTCGATCGCAACCAGTCGCTGCAACACTTCATCCGGACTGCACGCGGTTTCGATCAGCACCACGGCATTGCAGTAGTCCGCCTGCCCCGGCGGGCCCAGCGGGGCGGTGCGATAGAAACTTGACTCGGCGCGCACCGTCAATCCAGGACTCGCGCGCAGCGCCTCGATGGCTCGCTGAAGTTGCAGCGCAGGCTCGCCGAGGTTGGCGCCCAAGCCGATGTAAGCGAGCGCCATCGCTCAGCCGGCAGGTTTGCCACTGCGGCTGCGCCGGCGACGGCGGCGCTTGCGCGTCACCGGGGCGGCATCCCCGTCTTCATCCGGAAGCGGCGGCAAGTCGCTGAGTTCGACCGATTCCTGCGCATCGGTCCACCACTGCGCCAGCTCCTGCGGCGCCAGACCCGCTTCGGCACGCAGCAGCAGGAAGTCGTAGGCGGCGCGAAAACGCGGATGTCCCAGTAGCCGCTTGGCTCTCGCGCCGCGACGCTGCTCGAAGCGGGGCTGCAACATCCAGATTTCGCGAGCCGGCACACTGAAACGCTTCGGTATCGCCACCCGGGCGATCTGCCGCGCCACCACTTCTTCCGCCGCCTGAGTCCAGGCCACGGCCGGCGGATGGCCCTGCTTCTCCTGCAGCGTGCTCGCTCGGCGCTCCACCGCTGGCCACAGCAGCGCAGCGTAGAGAAACGAGGGGCTCACGGTGGCACCGCGTGCAAGGCGATCGGCCGTATTGCTCAAGGCCGACTCGACGAACTTCAACAGCTGTGGCGATTCAGCGAGCACGGCTTCGCTCTGCGGAAACATTTCGCGAAACAGTCCGAGTTCGCGCAGGGTGCGAAAGCTCGCCGCGGCATCGATCGCCAGCAGAATTTTCAGCACTTCCTCGAACAACCTCGCGGCCGGAACCTCGCCCAGCAACGGCGCCAGCTGCGGAATTGCCTTGCGCGCAGAGGCCTCGATCTCGAAACCCAGCTTCGAGGCGATACGCACGGCGCGCAGCATGCGCACCGGATCCTCGCGATAGCGCAGCTCGGGGTCGCCGATCAGGCGCAGCTGACGCCGCTTCAGGTCCGCCAGCCCGCCGACATAATCGACGATCGAAAAGTCGCGAATATCGTAGTAGAGCCCGTTGACGGTGAAGTCGCGGCGAAAAGCATCTTCCTCCAGCGTTCCATAGACGTTGTCCGAAAGAATCCGACCACTGTCGTCGCGCTCGTGGGAATCACTGATCGGGCCACGAAACGTGGTCACTTCGAGAACTTCGCTACCGAAGCGAACGTGGGCGATCAGAAAACGACGTCCCACCAGGCGACAACTGCGGAACAGAGCGCGAATTTGTTCGGGCTTGGCATCGGTCGCAATGTCGAAATCTTTTGGCGGCACGCCAGCCAGCAGATCACGCACGCCGCCACCGACCATGTAGGCCTCGTAGCCGGCGTCCTTGAGCGTATAGAGAACCTTCAGCGTGGCGCTGGAAATCTGCGAACGCGAAATCGAATGTTCCGCGCGCGGAATACGTACGGGGTCTACGATGGTGGCAACCCTTGATCCAAATAAGCCGAAAGACGCTACGCCATCAGTCAGACGGCGTAGCGCCGAAGCGCCCCATTCTAGCGGGCTTGCGCGTTTTTCGCGCGTGAACGGCTGTCTCACCCGGCGGCTTCGAGCAGCGATTTCAGTGGCACGGACTCGTCGGCCAGCACCGCCGGATCGGGCTTGCAGCGCTCCGCCACGAGTTTCTTGCCGGCCATGAATTCAGGGGCGCGATTGACCGAATCGATTGCAATGAGCTGGCCTTCCCGCAGGTAGAACGCCATGAACGAGCGCGTGTCCGGATTGCCACGCAAGACCACGTGATCATAGCCCTGCGACAAGCCCACCATCTGCAACTTGAGATCGTACTGATCCGACCAGAACCACGGTGGCAGTTGCGGCGCCGGCGTCTTGCCAACGATCACCGCGGCGGCGATGCGCCCCTGCTCCATCGCGTTGGGCACCGATTCGATACGTACCCGGGTTTCAAGGAAGCCGTTCAGCGAGTTGGCGCAGTCACCGATCGCGAAGATGCTCGGGTCGTCTGTGCGGCAGTTGCCATCGGTGACGATGCCGTTGCTGACTTCCAGGCCGGCATCCAGCGCCAGCGACACCGCCGGGGAAATGCCGACACCCACGACCACCAGATCGGCCTCCACGCGCGAACCGTCGTCGAGTACCACGGCAGTGACCTTGTCGCCCTCGGTGTCGAAGGCCTGCACCACCACGCCGGTGCGCACATCGGCTCCGGCTTCACGATGCACCTTTTCGTAGAAGCTCGACATGTCCGGCGCCGTGACACGGGCGAGCACCCGCGGCGCGGCTTCGAGCACCGTGACCGCGACCTTGTTCTTGATCGCGTGCGCCGCCACTTCGAGGCCGATATAGCCGCCCCCGATCACCACCAGCTTGCGCCCCTCGACAAACTCTCCGCGAATGGCGATCGAATCGTCGGCAGTACGCAGGCTGTGGACGTTGCTCTTGTCAGCGCCCGGGAACGACAGCTTTCGCGCCGAGCCGCCGGTGGCGAGTATCAGAAAGTCGTAATCGAGTTCACGGCCATCCTGAAGCTCAACGCGCTTGAGTTCACGTTCCACATTGACCACGCGCATGCCGCCGATGTATTCGATTCCGGCCTTCTCATAAGCACTCAGCGGCTTGATCAGCAGCGTCTCCGCAGCTGCGTCACCCGACAGGAACGCCTTGGACAGCGGCGGACGACGATACGGCGGGTACGGCTCCTCGCCAATCAGGATGACTCGACCCTCGAAACCTGCCTGTCGCAGCGCGGTGGCGGCTTCCGAACCGGCCTGCCCCCCCCCAACGATAACAGTGGTGGGTTTGTTGGCTGCGGGACTGCTATCCGACATTGATCTGTATCTCCCTCGGTCCATATAAGTAGTGGTGTGCCTGCACACCCGTTCCGGCGCCCCGGATTATCCGGCTAAAGGTCCCTGGTCCGCGAGCTTCGGTCGGACCGGTTCTCGCCGTTTTTGATTCCTGTCCGAATTGACACTCACATCAAGGTGAGCTGGTGCTCTGACAACGCTTGCACATCGTTGATCGAATTCAGGCTGCGCATGCTGCCTGAAAACAGGATTTCGGTCATCGACGCGTTGCGCAATACCCGCAAAACGCGCGGAATGGCCGAGTTCGGCGCCTCCAGCAGTGCCGCGACCGCGGTCGCGATGACGCCTGCGGACGTCACCGCCAGCACGGTACGCCCCGAGCCCGTACGCGACAGGCACTCCTCCAGCCAACCAGCGATACGCGCGCGGAACGCCTCGATCGGCGGCGTGCCCGGCAGTTGCACGCGTCCGGCGGTCCAGGCTTCGATCGCGCTCTGGTAGGCCTGGATGCGATCCGCGACCTCGCCGAGACGCTGCTGCGCCAGCAGTCGGTGGGCCTCGGGCGAATCGAGAATTGCGTCTCGGTCCGCGAACTCGTCGAGACGAACTTCGTTCCGGGCCGCGGGCCAACTGGCCTGCGCAAGGGATTCGGCGGTTTCACGCTGGCGCCGCAATGGGCCGGTCCACACTTCGTCCGGTACCGGTTTATGGGTCTTCCACCAGCGCCCCACCTGCGCGGCCTGCTCGAATCCGAGCGGCGACAATGCGTCATAGACCTCGCCGGTGAACGACGCCTGCCCGTGACGCAGCAGGATCAGGCGGCTCATTGTCCGGCCCCGGCGTGCGGCGGCGCACAACGAAGCAGGAATTCGATCACCGCCTGATTGAAGGCGTCGTTTTCGTCGCCCGCCACCATGTGATGCGCGCCGAGCACGTCGACGAACTCGGCGTGCGGCACCAGGGCGCGCATATCGGCCACGCTGTCGTCGCTGACCAGCTGGCTCTTGGCGCCACGCACCAGCAGCGTCGGAATGCGCAGCGTGCGCGCCGCCGCCTGGAGCTGTTGCTGCACGTCTTCGGCACGGGGACGCTGCGCACCGGTCACGAACTCGGGATCCCAATGCCAGCGAAAGCGACCATCCGGCCCCAGGTTCAGGTTCTTGCGCAAGCCGTCGAGCTGCTGAGGCTTCGGCCGATGCGGCAGGTAGTGCGCGATCGCGTCCGCCGCCGCCTCAAGACTGTCGAAGCCGTCGCGCGTCATCGCCATGAACTGCACGATCTGCTGTACGCCCGCCGGCTCTACCTTGGGCGCGATGTCCACCAGCACCAGCGCCACCGCGAAATCGTCCTTGGCGCCGCCCTGCGCGGCCAGCGACACCATGCCGCCGAGTGAAGCGCCGACGAGGATGGCCGGTCTTGGCAGGGCAGCCAGAACCGTGCGCACATCGGCAACGAACACCGCACCGGTATAGACGCCCTGCGGCGACCAGCCGCTGTCGCCGTGACCGCGCAAATCGAGGTTGATCACGTGATAACCCGCATCAACGAGGGCACCAGCAGCATTCTTCCAGGAATGTCGGGTCTGTCCGCCACCATGCAGCAACACGACCGGCACCGCCTCCGGGTCACCGCCGATATCGGCGACCAGTTCGATTCCGTCATGCGTCGGAAACCGGCGCTCGATGAACACTGGGGGCGTATCGCTATTCAGTTCCGGGGTCTTCATGGTTTGTGATTTCACTTCCCGCATCCGCTCATGCTGAGGTCAGTAGGTCTGGACGTGCAGCGCACCGCGCTGTTGCAGTCGTGCTCGAATGCCCGCCCAGTCCAGTTGCGCCGCCTCACAAACCTCGGAAAGCGCCCGCTCGGCCTCGGCTTCCATCGCCGGCACGCCGCACAGGCAGACACTCAAGTTCGGATCGGCCAGCAGACGCAATATCGGCGCCGCCGCCGCGCGGATTTCATCGTGGACATAGCGGCGCAGCTGTTCGGACTGGCGCGACCATGCAAAACGCAGCTGCGCGGCCTCGGGGGGCAACTGCATCAATTCATCCACGTACGCGGCTTCGTTGGGGCTACGCGCCCCGAACACCAGCAGACGTTCCCCTGCCCGGGGTTCGCGAACCAGTTGCTGCACCACGGCCCGCATCGGAGCGATACCGGTGCCGGTAGCGATCATCAGCATCGGCGCCGGCCCGTCGGCCGGCAAAAAAGCGTCGCCGTACGGTCCACTCAAGGCAAGCTCGTCGCCCGCCTTGAGTGCCGACAGCAGCTGCGCGCGCAAGTGGGTGGACTCGTCAGTGTCATCGTCCGCGTGCTTCACCAGCAGCGCCAGATCGTTCTGCCCGAGTGTTTCTCCGTCGCGCGCGCTGGCGATGGAGAACATCGCCCCGCCCGCTTCGGGCGCAGCCGGAAATTGCAGGCCCACGAACTGGCCTTCACGGCAGCGAACAGGTCCGTCGGCCACTTGAAGCACCAGGTGCCTGAGATCACGCACCGCATGGTCCGGCGTGAGTCGCCGGTGCGATACAACGCGAGCGGGAACCCAGCTGTCCGGTGCTGTACCGGCCCCAGGCTGAGAAATGGAATCGGATGACATACGCCCTATGGTAACTTTTCGCGACGCTCGAATTGGTCTGGCCGAAATGCTTTGCGCCCGCGCGGTTCCTCGTCCATAATCCGCAGCCCGTGCGTCATGCTCCCATCGTCTAGTGGCCTAGGACGTTGCCCTCTCACGGCGAAAACCGGGGTTCGAGTCCCCGTGGGAGCACCAATTAAATCAAGGCGTTGCGCGGCATTCACCGGCGACGTCGAGTGCCGAAAATGGCCACGAACAGCAATATTCGGCCAGAGCAACGCCTCAATCGTGCCACTCACGGTGGCTGATATTCGAGCATCAACAAGAAGGCCCGCTGACGCGGGCCTTCTTGTTTGTTCGAGCCTCGATTTCAGCCCAGCTTGGACTGATCGAAAAAGCCCTGCAGGCGCTGACCGAGCATGAGGTCGCCCTCCACCTGGAGCTTGCCGGTCATGAACGCGGTCATGCCGTTGAGTTCACCCTTCATCAGCGCGACGAGATCGTCGTCTTCCATGATCAGGGTCACGTCAGGGTCGCTTGCGGTGCCTTCGGTGATCGTGCAGCTGCCGTCCTTGATCGTGGCGTAGACCGGCTCGGAGGTGTTGAACTGAAGCACGCAGTCCGTTCCAACGGCGGCTTCAGGGTTGAAGGCTTCGGGCAATTGCTTGAGAAAGGCGGCAGCGCTCATCTTCAGATAACTCCGGGTGTAGTGAATACGTGATCGGATAGTCCCAGGGCGGAGCTGGCAGCGCGCTGAAGGCGCGGTTCGCCTCGACCGCCCCTGGGCAAAGCCAATGGGGTCCAGGCCGCCAGTTTAGCCGGTCTCGTTCGCCGCCGGATGACGGACGCCGCCGCTCAAGTCTTGCGATAGGCCGGAATCTTGAAGGTGGAGCGCATCATCGCCTCGAGCGCGCTGTCGGACAGCAGACGCCGCATCAGGCCCATCGGCTTCACATCGCGGCCCACGTAGTGCATCGGCTTCCATTTCTTGAGGTCGATGATCTTGAGCGCTTCGTCGACAGCGTACTCCGGAGAGTTGCCGCTTTTCTCCAGCATATCCGGCAATACCTGGGTGACGACCTTGCCCAGAAACGGGTCGTAGGCGGCGTGCACGGCGGGCGGCTGCTGACTCCAGGTCTTGCGGGTGTTCTCGTGGGAATTGGCCGACATCGCGGTCAACACACCGCCGGGGATGATCGAGGTGACCTGGATGCCGAACGGCGCGAGTTCGTGGCGCAGGGTCAGGGTCATGCCGTGAATCGCGTGCTTGGTCATGTTGTAGACGCCGGCGCCCACCGGATTGGCGATGATCGCGCCGGAGCTGTAGTTGATGATGCGCGAACCCGGCGCCGCCGCGCGCAGCATCGGCAGGAAAGCCTGCACCACTCGCAGCTGGCCGAAGGCGTTGATCTCGAACAGCCGGTGCGCCTGCCGCAGGTCCACACCTTCGAGCACGCCGACGGCGATGTTGGCGACGCCGGCGATGTTCATCAGCAGGTCGATGCCACGCTCGCCGACCTGCTTTGCCACGAATTCAGCGCTGCTGCGCACCGATTCGTCGCTGGACACGTCCTGCTCGACCACGCTGATGTTGGCGATGCCGTCAAGGTCATGCGGTGCGCCCGGCAGCACGCCGGAAAATACACGCCAGCCGCGCTTCGCGAGTTGCTTGGACAACAGGTTGGACTGGCCGATGTTGGCGCCCGTCAGAAATGCGGTCTTCACGTTCCAGTCTCCGGCCGAATCAGGTGTCAGTGACCGCCGCGGGCGATCGCCTGCGGACTGAACTGCGCGGGCGACAGTTTCTGGTTCAGCCGCCACCAGTCATCGCCGCGCTCATTGGTCAGGTAGCCGGCTTCGTAGGCTCCGGCGTTGAGATCGTGGTAGATCGAAGCGCCACGATGAAAGGTCTGCGACTCCTGCGCGTAGAAGTAGTTGACGAAAGCGACGCGCCACAACTCGCCACGGCCGTCGTAGTTGTCGGCCCACAGCGCCATCCAGGTGTCCTCATCGGCATATAGGCGACGCTTGCTGTAGATGTGTCGCATGTTGTCCTTGAGCGTGCCTTCGACGATCCAGACGCGATGCAGTTCATAGCGCACGTATTCCGGATTGAAGGTGTGGGGCTTGATCAGTTCCTTGTAGGTCAGCGACGGATCGTTGGCCTTGAAGTTGTGGTACGGAACGTACATTTCAGCCTTGCCCACGAGCTTCCAGGTGTAACGCTCGGGCGAGCCATTGAAGACGTAATCATCGTCCACCGTGCGCAAACCGGCCGGCGGTACCGGGTAGTCGAAACCGACTTCCGGCGCCTGACGGACCCGACGGATGCCCGGCTGATACTGCCAGGACTGCGTGGAGTCGCTGGAGAAGTCGTTCGGCTGATAACCCACGGCGACAAATCCGCGGTCGCGCTCGGGCAATTGATACCCGGTATAGAAGTAGCTGTTGATCTTGTCCTGATATTCGCTGCGCTCGTTCGGATCGGGATTGTTGCCGCCATTCATGGTCATGAACTTGTTGCGGCCCCAGGCGATCTTGCCGTTGCTGTAGACATCGGCGATGTCGCAGACGGCCTGCTCGGTCCAGGCGCGGTGCGGATTGATGATGTTCCAGATGGCTTCAAGGCCACTCTTGGGGAACGGAAACGGAATCGCGCCGGTGGTGCCGGTGATGCCGAGGCCGTCATGCACCACCTCGGCCTCGACCGCGTTCTTCTTGACGGTGTCGCAGACCCAGTCCTTGTTGCCGAAATCGCGGTGGCTCGGATACACGTTCATGTAGTAATCGTTCGGGTACTTCTGCAACAGCGTCTTCTGCCCTTCCGTCAGCTTGTCGGCGTACTTGGACATGTTTTCGGCCGTAATCCGGAACGAGGGCTTTTCGTCGGCATACGGCCCTGGCGCATACCCGTGATCGCTCTCAAGACCCGGCCAGCTGTCGATGTACTTACCGGTGAATTCGGCGACCCCGCTTTCGGTACCCGCACGCTCGGCGCCCATGCAGTTGTATTGGTCGCTGTCGAGCTTCGCCGCTTCCTCGGCGGACACTTTGGCCTCGACAAGGCCGGGCGCCAGCGCGCTGCACGACAGGGCACAAAACAACAGGATCCCATTGCGATTCATTCGATTCTCCATTTCTGCACCGAGGGCCGTTGAGGGCCTTCCTGGGCGTGATTGCGAGCCTTGAATTCGACCCGACTCGTCTTCCGTTCCCCCGCCTTGCCGTGAACGCGACACATCGCCAAAGCGTGCAAATCGCGATGTCCCATGCTCAGGCAGGCCGCTGTTGGGCGCCTCGTCCAAATCGAGTACCTGGGGAGACAGCTGAGGATGGGTCTGAAACGAATGCGCCTTGCGCAGGAATCAGATGTCGCCGTTCCAGGTCACGCGGCCGGCCTGCAGGCTGGCGCGGACCCGCACCTGTCCCAGCGCCTTGCGCGCATGAGCCCAGGGCTGGCTCAGCAGGCATAGATCCGCCGGCTCCCCGACGGCCACGCGGCGCCATTCACGGCCCGGTGCGGGTGCGCTCGAGGTGAACAGGGCCAGCGCCTGTTCCGGGCTGAGACCTTCATCCACGCCCAGAAGGACGCCAGATTCGCATTTGCGATCGACCGCAGCCTGCATCGCCGCCCATGGATTCAAGTCCCCGAACGGTGCGTCACTGCTACCGGCCAGCGGAATCCCCGCATCGACGAGTCCACGCAGGCGATAAAGCCAGGGCTGCTCCTGCGGATCGACCTCGCGCCGATAAACATCACCGCGCGTTGCGATGAAACCCGGTTGCGTCACGACGCTGATGCCAAGCTGCCGCATCTGCGGCAACAGTTCGTCCGGCGCGATGCTCGCGTGTTCGATGCGGTCACCTCGTAAGGAACCGGCCATCTCCAATGCAGCCAGGGCAAACACCAGCTCGGTTCGTGTCACGCAGTGAAAAGCCACGCTGCGACGATGGCGGTGGCTGCGCCGTATGGCGGCGACCAGTGATCCGAGCTCCGGCAATTCATGCTCATGCAGATGAAACTTGTGTTCGCCGCGCGTGACGCGATCGCCGTCCGCCGCCTCGTCGAGCGAGGCATCGCCCATCACGCGTATGGCCTGGAGTAGCGCACCTTCGGCACAGGCCGACTCGAAGGCGGCCAGACTGTCCGCCGTATTGCTCGGCGTGGTATCGGTAAGCCCGGTGATGCCATAGCTGGCCAGCAATCGACTGATCGGTCCCAGCCCCGGTGCGGTGTGCTTGAGCTGCTTGCGCAGCCACTCGTCGGCATCATAAAGCCGGCCGCTGCGGCGCTGGCCGAGACGCTCGAATGGGTCGTCGCCACGCCGGGCGTCGTCCAAGCCCAAGGCACGCAAGCCTGCCGAGTTGAATATCCACAGGCGACCACTGCGATGTTGAATCCGCAACGGGAAGTCGGCCACCCATCGGTCCAGTTCGTCGCGCGTCAATTCGCCCGCAACCGAGGAGTGGTAGCCGACGCCCCGCAGCCATTGCCCGGGCGCGCGTTCGGCTGCCGCATCCGCCAGCGTCCGCGCCAGCTGTGCCGCCTCACGTACTCGGGGTGGGCCGCAGTCGATCGATTCCAGAGACGCCGCCAGCGAATACAGGTGCAGATGGTGATCATGCAGGCCCGGCAGGAGCGCGCCGCCATCGGCCTCGATCAGCGCTTCGTCCGGGCGCCGCTGCAGATACCCGGCGATGCGCTCGATACGATCAGCCTTGATCCGCAGGTCGACGATCCCATGCCCCGCCAGCTCGGCGCCTCGGATCAGCATGCCACCCCGAACCGCGAGGTCCATTGCCGGGTGTTCGCACCCAGGGCAGGCGCGCGTTCCTGCGCTCGCCTAGCGCGCGGTGGCGCAGCGCCACCCGCCGCCGCGGCGATGCGCGACCAATCGGAGGCACGCGCACGGATCGCCGAGCGCGTCCTCGGACGATCGAATCCGGCGCAGTGTGCGACCACATCACGCAAGGACAGTGCGATCAGATGTCCGCCGCCGCCGAGGTAATCACTCCACGCCGCCAAGGCCGCGTGCAAGCCGGTCAGCGGATCGGCGATCGCGTCCGCGCAGAATGCCCGCGAACCGGCGGCGTCCAGCAACCGGGACAGCCCGGCGGCGACACCGGCATCGTCGCCGAATGCAACCCAGTGGCTGTGCGGTGCGCTGCGTCCGTAGCCGCTGATCGACACCCAGCTCAGTCCCGGCGACTCGCGCAGCACGGCCGCAGCGTCGATGCCGAACTGAGCCAGAGCACGCGGCCGCGTGCTCTCGATCACGATATCCGCGCGGTGCAGCAGAGCCAGCAGCGCCTCGCGTTCCGCCGGCTTCTTCGGGTCCAGCGCCACGCTGGACTTGCCGGCATTGAGCAGATCAAAGAACGGTTCGGGACCAAACCGTGCGCCGTCGGGCCTAGCCTGGCTTTCCAACTTGACCACCGTGGCACCGAGCTGTTGCAGCAAGTGCCCGCACAGGGGGCCGGCCCACAGCGTCGACAGATCCACCACCAGCGGAGAAGCCATTGCGCCGCGCGCTCGTTGCGAGCCCAGGCGAGCCTGACGGAACCAGGGCGGCGTGGAATCAGCCGGCTCGACTTCCGCCGACACGGCCAGCCCCATCAATCGCGCACGCTCCACAAGGTCTGCACTCCGGCAGTCCCGCAGCCGCGCCGCGACGGCGGACCAATCGTCGACGGTATTGATCTCCAGCCAGGCCGGAGCCAGTTCCCAGTCACTCTCGCGCGGGAAATTGACGGCCAGCCAGCCATCGCGGGCTTCCAGCAGACGGCATGCGCCGCCGGGCGAAACCAGACCGGCGCGCGAAAAGCCGGCCACTGCTGCGCGCTCGCCGAGCAAGGCCGCGCCGTCCACCTGACCGAACGAACCGGCGGGCGCCAGCGATGCGAGCGCGGCCAAGGCCGCGTCCGCGCAGGACGCCAGCGGTACCGGACACATGCGCGGCTCGGCCTCGCTTGACCCCGTCAAAGCCATGGCGCCGCTGTGTGCCCACGCGATCGCCGGGTGGCGCGACGGCACATCGATATCGACGCACCTCTGCCCCAGCGAGCGCAGCAACAAGGCGGCATATGCGGCAGCCGTCCCGCTCTCGTTCCAGGATTCAGACAACTGACGACCTCGCATGAACCACACTGCCGGCTCGGCCCGTGCATCGATTCCGGCTCGAGCCTTCGCCCTGCCCGGCATGACGGTGCCGGCAGCGACCGAGGGCGGCTTGGCTGCGAGCCGTCGGCGGCCGGACCGCTCGCCTGATGTCTGTGCGCGCGGCCTGCTCCCGCTTCGCGCTGGTGCGGCTCAAGCTCATGAGGCTCCTTAGATCGCGGCTCCCAGCGCGCCGGTACGGGCGATGTCCTGTCGAATCACTCGTCTCAGGATCTTGCCCAGGTCGTTATAGGGCAACTCCGACTTGAACAGTATCGCTTGCGGCACGCGTGAGGAACGCAGGCGCTCGCGAACCAGGTCCTGCAATTCCTGTTCGGCGACGCGGGTGCCGGGCTTGAGCACCACGGCGGCCGCCACGGCTTCGCCCCATTGCTCGTCCGGTATCGCCACGACCGCAGCATCCGCCACGGCCGGATGCGTCAGCAGCACATCCTCGATCTCGCCGGGCGAGATGTTCTCGCCGCCACGCACGATCACGTCGTCGGCCCGGCCATCGAGGTACAAATAGCCGTCGGCGTCCAGATAGCCACGATCCCGCGTCGGGAACCAGCCACCGCTGTCCAGCTGACTCCCCAGGGAATCGTATTCTCCGGAGACCTGTGGTCCGCGAACGAACACCAGTCCCAGGCTTTCTGGCGGCAGCTCGACGCCGGCTTCGTCCCGCACCTGGATTTCGACGGCGCCGGTGGCCCGGCCCACGGACGACAGGCGTCGGCGCACCTGCGGGTCCTCGCTGGTAATGGCCATACGGTGTTCATCCGGCCCCAGCACGGCGACCGTCGAGCTGGTTTCGGTCAGGCCGTAAGCATTGGTGAAATCAACGCCGTCGAACAGACGCATGGCGCTTTCGATTGTCGATTGCGGCATCTTGCCGCCGCCGTAGGCGATCGCCCGCAAGGAACCCAGATCGGGGCGTGCGTCGGCTGCGAGCAGATATTCAACCACCCGCGACAGCATCGTCGGCACCAGAAAGGCATTGCTCACGCGATGTTCGCGACAGGCCGCGAGCCAGGCCGCCGCGTCGAAATTTTCGAGCTGCACCATGCGTCGACAGGCATAGGTGGAACTCAGGACAGCCGATATTCCGGCGATGTGGTACGGCGGCACGGCGACAGCGATGGCGTCCTGCTCATCGGCTGCGGCGAATTCAACGGTGCCGACGATGTACGACAGCAGATTTTCGTGACGCAGGATGGCGGCCTTGGGTTTGCCCGTGGTGCCACTGGTGAACAGCAGCACCGCCACCGCGCGCGGATCCTCCCCTAGTGATGGGGCTTCGGCGTCGGACGCCGTGCGCATCGCCAGTACGGTATCGCGCGCGATGACGCTGAGCTCGTCGCGTCCGTCGAATCGCGCCAGGTGCTCGGGGCCGGCAATGATGCAGGCTGGCGCAATGCGCGCGACCAGTTCGTTGATTTCTTCCGGCGTGAGTCGATAGTTCAGCGGCGCATAGGCGACGCCGGCGTAGGCGGCGGCGAAGATCGCGATCGGCGCCGCCGGACTGTTCACATCGAGCAGCGCAAGATGAGCCGCACCGGCGGCACGTACGTGCCGCGCCAGAGCCCGGGCCGCCACGCGCAGTTCGCTGTAGCTGAACCGGTCGTCGCCACATTGCAGTGCCGTGCGTTCCGGAAAGCTGTCGGCGGCCATGTCCAGAATCATCGCGATATTCATGACGGCGTCCGGCGTTCAGTCGGATGACGGCAACTGCTTGGCCTGTTTGACTTCCAGCGGCACGCCGTCGAGCACCAGCGAGCCCTTCCCGCCCTTGGTACAGAGTATTTCGATGGACTCGTCCGCATTGACGTAGCGCTTTCCGATCAGTGTGCCTCCGGCCTGCGCCGGATCGAGCTCACCAGCACCGTCCTCGTTCGGCGCGAGCATCGCCGCCCCTCCGCATTGCACCGCATATTCGCCGGCGGCGGCCTTGATCACCATCACTTGCGTCTCGCAAACCGCGCTCTTCAGGCGGGTACCGGCCTTGAGTGTGATTGCCATGCTTCTTCGCTCCTTCAGTTCGTGATCGAATTCGTGATGTCCTGCGCCCAGGCCGCAAAGCGGCGGTACAGTCCGGCCCGCGCAGCGAACAGCAAGTGGCTGTGTCCCGCCCCCGGCAGCACGTGCAGCGTAATGTCCTGGCTCGCCGGGAAATTAGCCGGCACCGCATGCGTCGGACCGGCCATGTCGCGCTCGCCCAGACCGATGAAGACCGGCACCGTAATCGCCGCAGCCTCGGGCGCAACGTTGCCGGGCAACATCGAGGTGAGCGCCGGCACCGCCAGCAGATGCGTCATCGCAGCGCGGATCGCCACAGCACCGCCGGGATCGGCCGCGGCTCCGGCATACAGGTCCGTCCCCGACATGGACTTTCGTACTGGCGACGGATAAGCCTGCCCGTCGAACATGAGCCGGGCCAGCGACACCGCCTCGCCGCGCAGACGCGAATGATCCTGTCCCAGCGCCTGAGGCGGCAGGTACTGAGGCAGTCCCCGGGTTGAAAATCCGAGCACGGCAATGGCCGCATGCGGCGCGCTGGACGCCTGATGCAGCACCGTCATCATTGCCCCCATGGAGTGACCGACCCCGATACTGCGCAACTCCGGCAAAGCCGGCCACTGCGCATCCAGACGGCCCTCGCGCAGTCGACGCAGCACCACGTCGACCACCTGTGAATTGGCGACCGTGAGCAATTCGGGCGTCAGCTGCCAGCCGTCTTCGGGGCGGTCGCTGTCACCGATTCCGAGGTAGTCGAGCATCACAACGACGAAGCCCCGCGCGACCATCGCCTGCGCGAAGCTGAAGCGCGCGCCGCCTTGATCCGGCAGATCCCAGTAGCGACGCGTCATGCCGCCCCCCGGGAGACACACCAGCACCACGGCCGACTCCGCTAAGCGCGCCGGCGCCAGCACCGCCAGGCTCATCCTGGGCGCGGCCAATCCGGTCAGCGTCACACCCGCTTCGATGTGAAGTACCTTGCGACGAACCGGCAAGGCTTCAGCTTTCGCTTCAGCGACAGCCGCCATCACCCGGCCGCAGACAGAATCGCGCCGGCCATGCCCGAGGACACGAGCACGCGTTCGGCGCCCTTGACCTGGTTCACCGAACTGCCGCGAATCTGGCGCACGCCCTCGGCCATGCTGTTCATGCCGTGGATGTAGGCTTCACCGGTGAGTCCGCCGTGGGTATTCACCGGCAGACGCCCGCCCGGCGAGGCTTCGCCGCCGGCGATGAAATCCTTGGCCTCGCCGCGCCCGCAGAAGCCGAAGGCCTCGAGCTGCATGAACACCTGCGGTGAAAACGCGTCGTAGATCATCGCCGCGTCCATGTCGGAGGGCTTGAGCCCGGTCTGCGCGTAGAGCCGCCTGGCCGTGCCCTCGGCCTCGGGCATGCGCGACAGGTCCTCGTGGTAGTAGTTCGAGATCACTTCCACGTTGTAGGGGATCGACTGGCAGGCGCCGACGATCTGCACTGGCTTCTGCTTGAGATCGCGTGCACGCTCCAGGCTGGTGACGACGATCGCCACGCCGCCGTCGCTTTCCTGGCAGCAGTCGAGCAGGCGCAATACCGGCTCGACGATCCACTTCGAGTTCTGATGGTCTTCGAGCGTGATCGGCTTTTCATAGAACCAGGCATGCGGATTGGTCGCGGCATAGGCGCGCTGCACCACCGCAAGCTTGCCGAGATCACGATTGCTGACGCCGTACTGCTGCATGTAGCGCTGCGCCGTCAGCGCGCCCCAGGTGGCCGGCGTCTGCGCGCCGTAGGGCATGCACCACAGCAGCGAGCCGGTGCCGTTGCCGGGCTGGAACGCCGCGGCCTGCGTGTGCGGCTGACCGAAGCGGTACTGGGATCGCTCGTTCATCGCACGCCAGATCAGCACCGTTTCGCAGACGCCGGCGTTGACCGCCGCCATCGCCTGATAGAGCGTGGCGGCGGCGGCGGCGCCACCGCCCGGTATGCGTGTGGTGTACGCCAAGTCCTTGACACCGAGGGCGCGTGCCAGATGAATCTCGTCGCTGCCGTCGATCGTGAAGGTGATCATGCCGTCGACTTCGGACGGATCGATCCCGGCATCATCCAGCGCCGCCTTGGAGCATTCGGCTGCCAGTTGCAGCTCGCTGCGCCCGGACTCCTTGGAAAACTCGGTCTGGCCGATGCCGGCAATCGCGGCCTCTCTGAAACAGCGTGCCATGCCCTAGCCTCCCACCGGCCGGAACACCGGCACCTTGTGATTGCCCATGGTGTCCGCGAAGCACACTTCGACCGGCATGCCGGCGCGAATGTCCCCGAATGCCACGTCGACCAGATTCGACACCATGCGAGTACCTTCCTTAAGATCGATCGTGGCCACGATCGGCGGCGACTGGAATCCGAACGGCATCGGGTGCAGCGGACGAATCCAGCTGCAGACACTGCCGCGACCGGACAGGTTCACGATCTCGGTGTTGAGGCTGTTGCACTGCGGGCACATCGGTCGCGGCGGAAACCGGTAATGGCCGCAATCGCCGCAGCGCTGACCGACGAACTCGCCGCGATCGGCCGCGTCCCAAAAGAACTTCGCGTCTGGCGTGACGATCGGCGCCAGGCGCGTCGGCTTGGCGGGCGCGTCCTGCGCCTGCGCCGTTTCGGCATTCGAACTCATGACTCCCTCGCTCGCATCGTGATTTTCGGGTAGCCGCTGGCCAGCCGCTACGAACTCGAACCATATCGATTGGCTGGTGTCGGCAGCCTGACGCAAACGGACGAGTCGGCACCGTGGTGCTCGTCCTTACGGGTGACGAAGCCGGTTGGTCGCGCCGCCCACAATCCTGGCCGTGCGCAAACGGGAGTGGACGATGATCGAAGCATTCGACGGTGGAGCCGTGCTCGTCTTCGGGGGCAGCGGCGGCATTGGACAGCACGTGGCCAAATCCTTCGCAGCCGCCGGCAGTGACGTGGCGATTGGCTACGGCGCCAAGGCCGAAGTGGCGCAGCGCGTTGCCGCCGAAATCGGCAAGCTGGGGCGCAACGCCTCGGTACACGCCGCAGACCTGCGCGAGGCGGAGCAGGTGCGTTCGGTTGTTCGAGACGCACTGAAAGTCCATGGCCGGATACACACCGTGGTGTTCGCGGCCGGCCCGGTGGTCGAGCAAGTCAGCCTGGCCGAGACCAGCGAGGCGCTGTGGCGGCAGTCGATCGATATCGAAGTCCACGGCTTCTTCAACGTAGTGCAGGCCACCCTCCCCGATTTGCGCGAAGGCGGCGGTGGCTCCTACGTTCATCTGGGTTCGGCCGGCCATGTCTGGTGGCCGCCCCGGGACGGCCTGTCGGTTGCCCCCAAGGCCGCCAACGAAGCGCTGATCCAGGGCATCGCCAAGGAAGAGGGTCGGCACAACATCCGCGCCAACTCGGTCTTGGTCGGCGTAATCGAGGCCGGGATGTTCCTGCAACTGATCGAGCGTGGCGTATTCGACGACCGATGGGTCGAGGAAACCCAGAAACTGCTGGCCCTGAAGCGCTGGGGCAAGCCCGAGGAAATCGGCCACGCCGCCGTGTTTCTGGCGCAGAACGGCTATGTCACCGGGCAGCGGATCAATGTGTCGGGTGGCTTCGGCATTTAACGTGAATCACGCGCGGCGTGATGCCGACCTACCCTCGCCCGCTTGCGGGAGAGGGGGGACCGCTCGCGACTGCGAGCGGTGTGTGAGGGCAACGGCCGTGCCGCAGCAGGTTCATTCTGCAGGGTGCCGCTCGCGGCATGGCCGTTAGGCGCTCCGATCAGAACAAGCCAAGCTGCCCGCCTGGCGACGGTGCGCGGAACTGGCTCAGGTCCAGTTGCAGCCGGGTGCGTTCACTGCCGTTGAGGCCGAAGCGCCGGCAGGCGAGCTTGAATCGTTGTGCGAGCAGATCGGCGAAAGGCCCCTGTCCGCGCATGCGTGTGCCGAAGTTCGGATCATTGTCGCGACCGCCGCGCATCTGATTGACGATGCTCATGACATGCGCCGCTCGATCCGGAAAGTGTTGCTGCAGCCAGTCACGGAACAGGTCCTTGACCTCGAACGGCAGGCGCAGCGGGATGAAGCTCGCCGCGATGGCGCCCGCCTGGGCACCGGCTTCGAGCATGGCTTCGAGTTCCGCATCGTTGATCGCCGGGATCATCGGCGAGGCGAAGACCATCACCGGCACGCCCGCGTCCGTGAGCCGCCGCATCGCACGCAACCGCGCCTGCGGCGAAGCGGCGCGGGGTTCGAGGGTGCGCTTGAGCGCCGGGTCCAGCGTGGTCAGCGAGATCGCTACCGACACCAGACGCTGCGCGGCCATCTCGGACAGCAAGTCCAGATCGCGTTCGATCAGCGCAGCGCCCTTGGTGACGATGGACACCGGATGGCGGCTTTGCCACAGCACTTCCAGGATGTCGCGCGTGACCCGCTGGCTGCGTTCCACCGGCTGATACGGATCGGTGTTCGAGCCCAGGGAAATCACGCTGGGGCGATAGCCCGGCTTCGCCAGTTCGCGTTCCAGTATCGCCGCCGCATCCTGCTTGTAGAACAGCCGGGTTTCGAAATCGATGCCGGGGGACAGATCGACGTAAGCATGGCTCGGGCGTGCGTAGCAATAGATGCATCCGTGCTCGCAGCCGCGATAAGGATTGATCGAGGTTTCGAACGGGATGTCAGGCGATCGATTGCGGCTCAGGATGCTGCGCGCACGTTCCGGCAGCAGCACGGTTTCCGGCAGAGCCTGCGGAATCTCGTCGGCATCGCGCCAGCCGTCATCGATAGGCTCTCGAGATTCTTGATCGAATCGTCCTTCCAGCCTCAGACCGGTGCCGCGCCCCTTGATCGGTCCGTGACGGACTCCGCAGCGGCTGCTCATCCGTCGCGTGCCAACGCGTGCAAGGCATCGCCGCTGAGTCTGTAGACATGCCATTCGCTGAGCTTTTTTGCTCCCAGGCTTTCGTAGAACGCAATGGACGGTGCATTCCAGTCCAGCACCGACCATTCGAAGCGCCCGCAACCGCGCTCGACGGCCAGGGCCGCGAGCCGCGCCAGCAGCGCCTTGCCGATGCCATGCCCGCGACAGTGCGGTTCCACGAACAGGTCTTCGAGATAGATTCCGGCCCGGCCCAGAAAAGTCGAGAAGTTGTGGAAGTACAGCGCGAAACCCACGGCCTGGGCGTCATCACGTCGTGCGATCAGGGCTTCGGCCTTGGGAGCTGTGCCGAACAGGGCCTCGTGGATCATCGACTCACTCGCCACCACTTCGTGGGCGAGCCTTTCGTAATCTGCCAAGGCCTTGATCAGGCGAAGAATGTCGGAAACATCCGCCGGTGTGGCGGCATCGATGCGGGTGGCGGTCATGGCAACGGGTTCAGGCATGGTTCCCCAGCCTGTCAGATTTCGACCTGAAATCCGAGCTCGACGACGTCCTTGGGCGGCAGGCGGAAGAAGGCCGTCACTCGCGTCGCGTTGCGCGACAGGACCGCGAACAATCGTTCCTGCCAGAGCCACATTCCGGGAATGTTCCGCGTCGGAATCAGTATCTGTCGCCCAAGATAGTAGGTCACGGCGTCCACCTCGAGGTCCATGCCGAGCTTCTCGGCCAGGCGCAGCGCCAGCGGCACGTTCGGGTCCTGCATGAAGCCATAGCTGAGCTTGACGTACATCACGCCGGGCGCGACGCAAATCGGAAGCAGACGCTCCGCCGCCATCACGCGCGGCTCGTCGCGGGTTTCGACCTCCAGCAGAATGATCCGCTCCTGCATCACGCGGTGACGCGCCAGATGCCGCAGCAGATACGGCGGCACGTGATAGCCGGACGTGAAGAACACGGCGGTGCCGTCGATTCGATGCGGTGGCTCGATGATCAACAGCTTGGCGAACTCGCTGGGGGTGATCGCGCTGCGCCCCCAACGCTCGCTGAGCAATTGCCGGCCGCGCGCCCAGGTGCGCATCAGCACGAACACCAGGATCGCAACACCCAGCGGATAAAAGCCGCCGTCGGCGACCTTGAGCAGGTTCGCACCGAAAAAGGAGAAGTCCACGATCAGGAACACCGTCAGCAGCGCCGCGGACAGCCAGAGGTTCCAGCCGAAACGGCGCGCAACAAAGAACGCGAGGATCGTGGAGATCACCATCGTGGTCGCCACGGCGATTCCATAGGCCGAGGCCAGCGCGCTCGACGAACCGAATCCGATGACCAGACCGATCGTCGCCAACATCATCAGCCAGTTGACCAGCGGGATGTAGATCTGCCCCTGCTCGTTCGGCGAGGTCTGCACGATGTTGACGCGCGGCAACTGTCCCAGTTGCACGAGCTGGCGGGTCAGCGAGAACACGCCGGTGATGACCGCCTGCGAGGCAATGATGGTCGCCAACGTGGCCAGGGCTACCAGTGGATAGGTCGCCCAGTCCGGCGCCAGTTCGTAGAACGGTGCCCTGGCGGCTTCGGGGCGGTCCAGGATCAGGGCGCCCTGACCGAAATAGTTGAGCAGCAGGGCCGGCAACACCATGACGAACCAGGTAATGCGAATCGGCGCACGGCCCAGATGCCCCATGTCCGCATACAAGGCCTCGCCGCCGGTGACCACCAGGAACACCGATCCAAGCACGGCAAAGCCGGCAAAGCCGTTGTTCACGAAAAAGACGTAGGCATGCTGCGGGTTGGCGGCCGCGAGAACCGCCGGATATTGCAGGACGCCGTTCAGGCCCAGGAGCGCCAGTACTAAAAACCAGACCACGATGATCGGTCCGAAAATGCGCCCGACTTTCGCGGTACCGCGATGCTGGAGCGCAAACAGCCCCACCAGGATGGCCAGGGCCACCGGTATGACATAGGGCTTGAAGGCCGGCGTGGCCGTTTCCAGGCCTTCGACCGCGCTCAACACCGAAATAGCCGGCGTGATCGTGCCGTCGCCAAAAATGAGCGCGGCGCCGAAAAGCCCCAACAGCATCAGCAGATAGCGTTGCGATCCGGGCTTGACCTGCCAGGGATTGAGCAGCGCCACCAGGGCGGCGACACCGCCCTCGCCGCGGTTGTCCGCACGCATCACGAACAGCAGATACTTGCACGAGATCACAAGGATCAGCGCCCACAGGATCAGCGACAGTATTCCGAGCACGTTGTCGTGCGTCGCCTCGATGCCTTCGTGCAGGAAGCATTCGCGCAGGGCATACAGCGGACTGGTGCCGATATCGCCGTAGACGATGCCGAGGGCAGCCAGGCACAGGGTCGCCAGCTTGGGCTTTTCGTTCATCGGTGGCGGCGGTCCCCGGCGGTTGTTCGTCGCTGAATGAGACGCTCAGAAAAGCAAAAAGGAATGAGCAGCGCCTGAATGCCGGACCCGGCTCAATCCAGCCCAAGAACCTCGCGCATGCCATAGGCACCGGCATCGCGGCCGGCCAGCCAGGCGGCGGCCCGTACCGCACCGTTGGCGAAATTCAAACGGTTGCTGGCCCTGTGCGCGATCTCGATGCGCTCGCCATCGCCGAGAAACATCACGCTGTGGTCGCCGACCACGTCTCCACCACGCACGGTGGCGAAACCGATGGTCGGCCGCTCACGCTCACCGGTGTGGCCTTCGCGACCGTAAACGGCCACCTCGGACAGCTCGCGGCCCAGTGCATCGGCCACCGCCTCGCCCATCGCCAGGGCGGTGCCCGAGGGCGCATCGACCTTGTGGCGATGATGCGCCTCGACGATTTCCACGTCGTAGTCGTCACCCAGCGCCCGCGCGGCCTGTTCCAGCAGCTTCAGGCAGACGTTGACGCCAACGCTGAAGTTGGCGGCGCGCACGATCGGGATTTCGCGCGTGGCGGCCGCCAGCCGGTCGAGCTGTGCCGCACCGAAACCGGTGGTGCCGATCACCATGCCCTTGCCGGCCCAACGACACACCTCGAGCGCCGCGAGGCTGGCCTCGGGACGCGTGAAGTCGACGACCACATCGAAGTCATCGACGGCGTCTGCGAGATCGTCGCGGACCTTGAGACTCATCGGCGCCAGTCCGGCCAAGGGTCCGATATCGGCGCCGATGACATCGCTGCCGGCGCGATCGAAGGCGGCTGTGACACGAACCGAGGCGGCGGCCGAGGCGGCCTGAATCACGGCGCGGCCCATGCGCCCGCTGGCGCCGAGAACGGCAATTCGAACAGGTGCTGACATTGGCGACGATCGAATGGTTTGCGAGCTGCGCATGGTCGCCGGTTCATCGCCCAAACGCGAGCCCCACCGATCGTTCAGGACTTGAGCCCGTCCACGAAACGCTTGGCCTTCTCCAGCCAGGAGCTGGCCTCGGGGCTGTGGCGCTCGTTCGACTTGGCCAGGGATTCGCCGAATTCACGCAGGATTTCGCGTTGGCGCTTGTCCAGCTTGACCGGCGTTTCGACCACCACCGAAATCATCAGATCGCCGATGCCGCTGCCGCGCACATTCGGCACGCCCTTGCCGCGCAGACGGAAAGTCTTGCCGGATTGCGTGGCTTCGGGAACCTTGACGGTGGCATTGCCGGTCAGGGTCGGTACTTCCAGCTCGCCGCCCAGCGCGGCGGTGACCACCGAGATCGGTACGCTGCAATAAAGGTCGGTACCGTCGCGCTCGAAGATTTCGTGCGGCTTGACGTTGATCTGCACATAGAGATCACCGGCCGGCGCGCCGCTGGCGCCGGCCTCGCCTTCCCCGCTCAGGCGGATGCGGTCACCGGTGTCCACGCCCGGCGGTATGGTGACCGAGAGGGTCTTCTCGGAACGCACACGTCCGGCACCACGGCAGGGCGCGCACGGATCGGCCACGATCTTGCCGCTGCCGCGACACTGCGGGCAGGTCTGCTGCAGGGTGAAGAAGCCTTGCTGAATCCGCACCTGCCCCATGCCGCGGCAGGTGGGGCAATCCTTGGGCTTGCTGCCGGCGGCCGCGCCGCTGCCTTCGCAGACCTCGCAGGTCTCCAGCTTGGGAATCTTGATCGAACGTTCCAGCCCGAACACGGCCTCTTCGAGCGTCAGCTCCATGATGTAGCGCAGATCGGAACCGCGACGCTGGCCACCGCGACCGCCGCCGCCAAAGATGTCCGAGAACACATCACCGAAGATGTCCGAGAAGCCGCCGCCGAAATCGCTGGCGCCGCCTCCGCGCTGCAGGCCTTCGTGCCCGTACTGGTCGTAAACCTGACGCTTGGCCGGATCGGTCAGCACTTCGTAGGCTTCGCTGATCTCCTTGAACTTCTCCTCGGCCTCGGTATCACCCGGATTGCGATCCGGGTGGTATTTCATCGCCAGTTTGCGATAGGCCTTCTTGATCTCGCCCTCGTCGGCCGACTTGGAGATGATGAGGACTTCGTAGTAGTCGCGTTTGGTCATTGATCGTGAGGCGTCAGGCATGAGGCATAAGACGTCAAAGCAAAAGGCGTGCGGCAATCTCGCCTCACGCCTTTCACCTCGCGCCTCGCGGCATTACTTCTTGTCTTCGTCCTTCACTTCCGTGAACTCGGCGTCGACCACGTCATCGTCGGCCTTGTCGGCGTCGGCGGCACCCGGGGCCGCTTCCGCACCGTCCGATGCCTTGGCATAGGCACGCTCCGCGAGCTTGGCCGAGGTTTCGGCCAGAGCCTGGGTCTTGGACTCGATCGCATCCTTGTCCTCGCCCTTGGCGGCTTCGCGCAGATCCTTGATCGCTTCCTCGATCTTGGTCTTCTCGTCGCCTTCGATCTCGGATTCGAGATCCTTCAGCGACTTCTCGACCGCGTGCGCCATGCCCTCGGCCTGATTGCGTGCGGCGATCAGTTCGTTGAACTTGCGATCGTCCTCGGCATGCAGCTCGGCATCCTTGACCATCTTCTCGATTTCGTCATCGGACAGGCCGGTGTTGGCCTTGATCACGATCGACTGCGACTTGCCGGTGGCCTTGTCCTTGGCGGACACGTTGAGAATGCCGTTGGCGTCGATGTCGAAGGCGACCTCGATCTGCGGCACGCCGCGCGACGCCGGCGGGATGTCCGACAGGTCGAAACGGCCGAGCATCTTGTTGGCCGAGGCCACCTCGCGCTCACCCTGGTAGACCTGAATGGTCACGGCAGTCTGGTTGTCGTCCGCGGTGGTGAAGGTTTCGGCCTTGCGCGTCGGAATCGTGGTGTTCTTCTCGATCAGCTTGGTCATCTTGCCGCCCATGGTCTCGATGCCCAGCGACAGCGGGGTCACGTCGAGCAGCAGCACGTCCTTGCGATCGCCGGCGAGTACCGAACCCTGGATCGCGGCGCCCACGGCGACCGCCTCATCCGGATTCACGTCGCGGCGCGGCTCGCGTCCGAAGAAGTTCTTCACCGCGTCCTGCACCTTGGGCATGCGCGTCTGGCCGCCGACCAGGATCACCTCGTCGACTTCCGAAGCCTTGAGCCCGGCATCCTTGAGCGCGACCTTGCACGGCTCGACGGTGCGGCTGACCAGATCGTCGACCAGCGCTTCGAGCTTGGCGCGCGTGAGCTTGAGGTTGAGATGCTTGGGACCGGACGCGTCCGCGGTGATGTACGGCAGGTTGATTTCGGTCTGCTGCGTGCTCGAAAGCTCGATCTTGGCCTTTTCGCCGGCTTCCTTGAGACGCTGCAGCGCCAGCGGATCCTTCTTCAGGTCGATGCCCGATTCCTTCTTGAACTCGTCGACGATGTAGTCGATCACGCGAAGGTCGAAGTCCTCGCCGCCGAGGAAGGTGTCGCCGTTGGTCGACAGCACCTCGAACTGGTGCTCGCCGTCGACTTCCGCGATCTCGATGATCGAGACGTCGAAGGTGCCGCCGCCGAGGTCATAGACCGCGATCTTCTTGTCGCCGGTCACCTTGTCCAGACCGAAGGCCAGCGCGGCCGCGGTCGGTTCGTTGATGATGCGCTTGACTTCCAGACCCGCGATCTTGCCGGCGTCCTTGGTCGCCTGGCGCTGCGAGTCGTTGAAGTAGGCCGGTACCGTGATCACGGCCTCGGTGACCTTCTCGCCGAGGTAGTCCTCGGCGGTCTTCTTCATCTTCATCAGGATTTCGGCGGACACCTGCTGCGCCGCCAGCTTCTTGCCCATGGCCTCGACCCAGGCATCGCCGTTGTCCGCCTTGATGATCTTGTACGGCACCATGGCGATGTCCTTCTGCACCACCTGGTCTTCGAAACGGCGGCCGATCAGACGCTTCACCGCGTACAGCGTGTTCGCCGGATTGGTGACGGCCTGGCGCTTGGCCGGGCGACCGGTCAGGGTCTGGCCGTCATCGGTGTAGGCGACGACGGACGGCGTGGTGCGCTCGCCCTCGGCGTTCTCGATGACCTTGGGCGTGTTGCCCTCGATGATGGCGACACAGGAATTGGTCGTACCGAGGTCGATGCCGATGATCTTGGACATGGGTGACTCCAAAAATTTCTACCGAATGGGTGTGTTGAACTAGCCTTGACTGCTAGTTAAGGGCGAACTTGCTCATTTCAAGCCTGAAAACCGACAAATTTCACCCGAATCAGGCTTGTGGCTGCGTCGGTGCACGCGCGACCACGACCATCGCGGGCCGCAGGACGCGCTCATGCAACTTGTAGCCCTTCTGCATCACGCTGAGCACATGGTTGGGCGCGACATCGCTGGATTCAACCATCGAAACCGCCTCCTGGCTTTCGGGGCTGAAAGGCTGGCCCTGCGGATCCACCGCTGACACGCCGTGCTTTTCGAGAACCGAGACGAGCTGCTTGTGCGTCAGTTCCATGCCCTCGATCAGGCTGCGTGCGGCCTCGCCAGCGCTGCCGGCCGCCTTGAGCCCCAGTTCCAGACTGTCGCAGACCGTCAGCAGTTCGCCCAGCAGGCGTTCCGTGGCGAACTTAAGAGAATTGCCGATTTCGCGTTCTGCCCGCTTGCGCACATTGTCGAGTTCGGCGACCGAGCGCAGACGCGCATCTTCGGCCGCGGATGCCCGGGCCGTCGCGGCTTCCAGCTGCGCACGAAGCTCGTCCAGCTCGCTCACGCTCGGCGCGGCCGGATCCTCCGCTGCAGGGGGGGCACTGTCCGGCATCTGCGGCGTCTGCGCCTCGGCACGCGGTTCAAGACTCGGTTCAATGCGGCCATCGGCCTTTTCGCCGGCGTTCTTGTCGAACGGATCGCTCATGTTTTGGGTTCTGGGCTGCGGGTGAATGGACTACCTAGGGGCGCTCGTGCAGGATTCAAGCCCTGCGGAGCACGCCTGAGGGGGCCGCATTGTACCGACCGGCGTCGTTGGAACCAGCCGACTTGGCTGGCAAGGTCCGGCAGTTCGATTCGCGGCGCAGCGCTTCCAGCGTCTCGGCGCCGTTCTCACGAGGGTCCGACAGCGTTCGCAACAGGACCACGCCGCGCCGGCTCGGCGAGTGCAGGACGCGCGCGCCCGATGCTTCGAATGCCTGCGTGGGCGATGCTTCCGGCACCACCACAAAGGCCACTCGACCCGAGGCCTGAAGATCGTTCACCGCATAATAGTTGCCGTTCTCGTCGTCATAAGCGGACAGCGACCAGTACACACCCAGCGGCACCTGCGCCAGCACCTGCAAGGGCCCCGCCTTGAGATCATAAGGGCAGGCGGAATACAGCATGTCCGGACTCGGCATGACCATGCGCCGGTCCGAGGCGCTGGCGCGCGGCGCGTGGTAGATGCTGTTCCAGTCGCCGGCGCGCCGCACGATGCCGTGCATCGTGGCGTTCATGATCAACCTGGGCAGCAGGCTCAGGCCCAGTTCGTAGGCGAGCATTGCGCACAGGATCGCCAACGCTGGCCCCGCCAGAGCTCGTTTCATGCGCAGCGCTCCCGCACGATCTCGGGCAGGCGCGCGGTCTGCGGCGCGTTCACGCTGTCATCCGCCGGGTTGTACAGGCGCAGGGCGACGAAGAAGTCGCCGGCCGGCAGCGCGATCCAGTCCCTATCCACCCAGTCCAGATCGCGGTCCAGCCGCACCACGAAACGGCGGCCGTCACGGCGCGTGACCGAATTGCGATCCGCCGAGTACCGGTGCTGCGGGTTGCGCACCAGAAACCGGTCCGGTCCGTACACGGTCAGGCTCCACCAACGTGCGTCGGGGTCCTCCCCTTCGATCCGGTAGGCGCAGCGACCGCTCAGTCGCCGCCCCCCGCTATCGGATTCGGCGAAGTAATACAGCGCTTCGTGGCGGTTCAGCGCCAGAATGCCATTCAGCGCGAGCCCGGCACGCGCCAGTCGCCCGGCATCCCGGCTGCCCAGCGACGACGAGGCCTGCCACGGACCGACACTGACTTCGTTGAAGTTGGACAGCCAGTAGCTGCGCCCCACGGCGATGCCCAGCCCGCACACCAGTCCCAGCATTGCCCAGCCCAGCCATCGCACCCTGCTTTCCCCCCAAAGCCCCTGCATCCGACGAGCAAGGCGCGTGCCGAAAGCTCCTCGGGCCTCAGTCCGCCACCAACAAGGCCACCGGGAAATGCCGCGTCAGGGTTTGCAGTGGCGCCGGGCCGTCAGCGCTGTCGAAGCTTGCGCCATCGAGCAGATTGCGCCACCGCCCCTGGGGCAGCGGTAGCACGGTGTCCTGCCAGTCGACATGTCCGTTCGCGTCGATCAGGCGATTCCAGAAACGCGGTGCCACCGTGATCGCCGCCTGATCCGGGCGGCGGCGGCCAAACGCCAGTACCTGATCGGCAAAGTGGCCTTGCGCTTCGATCGGAAGATAATCACCTTGCGCGAACAGTGCCGGCTGCCGCCGACGCAACGCCAAGACGGTGCGGATCAGATGAAGCTTGACGCCGCCATCGGACCAACCTCGCATCAGCTGGCTTGCGGCCTCGACGCTGCCGCTGTCGCCGGGAACCAGTTCCTGAATCTCGGCCAGACGCTCGCGGTACTGCACATAGTCCACAGGCCGACGATTGTCGGGGTCGACCATCGACAGATCCCAAAGCTCCGCGCCGCGGTAAATATCCGGCACGCCCGGCATCGTCAGCCGCAACAGCGTCTGTGACAGGGATACGCGCATGCCGGACTCGGCGAGGCGCAGCGCGAATCCCGCAAAGTCGTCGAGGAACATGCGGCTGCGCTGAGGGTCGAGCGCCGCCCGCACGAACTGCGCTAGTGCGCTTTCGTATTCGGCGTCCTGGTGCACCCAGCTTGAACGTTGCTTGCCTTCGCGCACCGCCTTGACCATCGCCGCCTCGACGCGTCCGGCGAGGTCCGCCAGTGCCGGTTCGTGGTCGAGATCCAGGTCGAGCGGCCAACAGCCGAGCAGGCTTTGGTAGAAGTAGTACTCATGGTTTCGTTCGGGTGCGTCGGCGTCGCCGATCCGGACGCGCAGACGTCGATTCATGCGCGCCCAATGCAGTACCTGCTTCGCCCACTGCGCCGGTATTTCGGCCAGGCAGGCAATGCGTGCTCGTGCATCTTCGCCGCGCTTGGTGTCGTGCGTACTCGCGGACAGCATGGCATGCGGGAAGTGCTCCAGGCGCTGCTGATTGGCGTGGTGGAAACCCTGTACGCCGAGCGAGAATCGCTGCGGGTCACCGCCGACCTCGTTGTGACTGAGTAAACGCAGGTAGCGATAGAACGAAGTGTCCTCCAGCCCCTTGGCCATCGCCGGACCGGACAGTTGCTGGAAACGCATCGCCAGGGACAACACCTCCTCACGCGGATAGGGCGAGCCCTGGCCGGCAAGATCGCCCGTCAGTACACCGGCGATGAAATCGTAGACCGAGGTTTCGACCGGACCGGCACGACGCTTGGCGACGCCCAGCGCCCAATCGATATGGCGCCGGTCGCTTGCACCGGCCGGCTGCTCGCGGTCGACGTAGCTGCGGTACACCGGAAATGCCGCGATCAAATTCTCCAGCGCCTCGCGTATCGCATTGAGCGTGAAGTCACGCGAACGCCAACGGCTGGAACTGAGTCGGTAGACCGCACTCGCCAGTACGGACACCTCGCTGGCCAGGCTGTTTCGGAGAATTTCGCGCTTGCTGTGCCAGAGTATGTCCTCGAAGGATTCCTGAACGCCGCTGAAGCGCCGATAGAACGTGCCCAGCGGACGTTCACCATCGGGATCGGTCAGCGCGGCACCGATCAGGTTGAGACTGTCATAGCCGGTGGTGCCAGCCACCGGCCATTCGGAGGGCAGCTGCTCATGTGGCGCGAGAATCTTCTCGACGACGATGTAGCACGGTTCCCCCGGCCGGCCGGCCGCGCCCTGCAGGCGCCGGGTGTATTGCAGCGGATCGAGCAGGCCATCGATGTGATCCACGCGCAGACCATCGATGCGTCCGTCCTCGACCAGGCGCAGCAAGCGGCGATGCGTTTCGTTGAACAGGTCGATGCGTTCCACGCGCAGACCGCCCAGGGTGTTGATGTCGAAGAAGCGGCGGTAGTTGATCTCGTCCGAAGAAACCCGCCAATACGCCAGTCGGTAGGCTTGGGCGTCGAGCAGCCGCCCCAGCGGCCGCCAGCTATCCGGCATTCCGGCCTGACCTCGAAATGCGCCCAACGCGGCCTGCACTTCCTCGGCGATCGCGGGCTCCTCGCGCATCGTGGCTGCGAACTGCTGCGTCAATTCGTCGGCGCTTGAACGCGCTGATGCGGCATCGTCGCGTAGCAGGCAGAACGCACGTATCAACGGTTCCAGTCTGGGGCTGATCACGCGCGGTCCGGGCGCGTCGTCGCGCAGCAAAATAACCGGATAGTCCAGCGGCGAAATCGGGAAGCGGTGCTCGTAGTACCAGGCGCTGAAACTGCCCTGCTCCGCATCCAGACGCAGTTCGATCTCGCCGCGTTCCAATACCGCGCCGAACTGGTCGCCAAGCACCGGCAACAGTACCTTGCCTTCGAGGTTGCGGCGGCTGGAATGCCAGTCGATATCGAAGAATCCGGCGTACGGCGATTGCTGCCCCCACTCGAGCACGTCCATCCACCAGGCGTTGTCGGAGCCGATGCCCATGTGGTTCGGCACGATGTCGACGATCAGGCCCAGGTCGCGCGCCTTCAAGGCCTGGTGCAGCGCCTCGAAACCCTCCTCGCCGCCGAGTTCGGGATTGATCCGGGTGTGGTCGATGATGTCGTAACCGTGCGTGGAGCCGGCGCGCGCGGTCATGATCGGTGAGGTGTAGACGTGCGAGACACCCAGTGCCTGCAGATAGTCCGCCAGCGCCGCGGCCTGCGCGAAATCGAAGTCCTTGTGCAATTGCACGCGATAGCTCGCGCGCGGGGGTGTCCTCGGGTTCGCACTCACGGCTGCAGCAGACTCGCGCGGACGAACCAGGCCGGCCAGGCCGCGTCGTCTGTCGGCGCTTCGGTCTCGAAGATCACGCGGTCGTCGGTCTTGCTGCTTTCGCCTGGACCCAGCGTCGCGGGCTGCGGCGCCAGGTTGACTTGCAGCCGCCAGCGGCAGCCGCCCGCCAGCGTCCAGCACACGTCTGCGAAGCCGGGCACGCGACTGGTCGCCTCGCCGCCGTGATGTGCGCCGGCCAGCAGCGGCACCAGATGCTCACGGCGCAGACCGATCAGCGCCCGGTAATAGTCCAGCCAGCCGGCGCCGGCGGCCTGTCTCGGCGCGGACCAGTCAAGCACGGCACTGGCGAAGGTTTCGGCCGCCAGCGGGTCCGGGATGCGGCGACGCGCGGCCTCGTCCTGGAATTCAGGAAATGAACTGAACTCCATCAGGCGCCCCTGACGCACGGCCTCGCCGAGATCGCCATCAAAGTCGCAGAAAAACGGGAACGCTTGCTCGCTGGCCCATTCCTCGCCCATCCACAGCATCGGCACCTGGGGTGACAGCAACAAGGTGGCGGCCGCGGCCCGAATGGCCGGCGGCGGCGCGAACTTCGGCAGGCGCCAGCCATAGGCGTGATTGCCGACCTGGTCATGATTCTGAATGAAGGCGACAAAGGCGGTCGGCGGCAGCGAGGCAGACGCTTCACCGCGCAACGCGCCCTTGCGATGCTCGGAGGTTTCGCCCTGGTAGTCGAAGCCTTCGGCGAGCACGCGCCCCAGCCGCTGCGCGCGATGCTGGAGATAGTCCCGGTAATAGCCGCCCTCGGCGTTGGTACTCAGCACGCGCAGTACGTGGTGATAGTCATCGTTCCATTGCGCCGTGAACGGCCCCGGCCCACCGTAGCCTTCGCCGAGCACCGAGGCGCGGTTTTCGTCGTTCTCGAGAATCAGCCAGGCCGGCCGCCCTTGCAGACGTTGCCGCAACTGGCGGCCCAATTCCAGCACGAAGTCCGGGTTCGAATCGTCACGGATCGCGTGCACGGCGTCGAAACGCAGGCCGTCGAAGTGGTATTCCTGCAGCCAGTACAGTGCGTTTTCGATAAAGAAATCGCGCACTTCGCGGCTGCCCTCATCGTCGAAATTGATCGCGGCGCCCCAGGGCGTGTGGTGGCGTTCGGTGAAGAACTGCGGCGCGTAGGCATGCAGGAAATTGCCTTCCGGCCCGAAGTGGTTGTAGACCACGTCCAGCATCACCGCGACCCCGCGCGCATGACAGGCGTCGACCAGGCGTTTGAGCGCGGCGGGTCCGCCGTAGCGCTTGGTGACGGCGAAAGGCAGTACGCCGTCATAGCCCCAGTTCCAGCGACCGGGGCACTCGGCCACCGGCATCAGTTCAATCGCGTTGACGCCAAGGTCGATCAGGTGATCCAGATGCGCGATCACGCCGTCGAAGTCGCCGGATTCCGAAAAGCTGCCGACGTGCAGCTCGTAGAGCACCGCGCTGTGCCAATCGGGTGTACGCCAGTCTGAATCCTGCCAGTCGTGCTGCTGTGGATCGACGACCTCGCTGAACCCCAGCGCCTCGTCCGGCTGATAGCGGGATGCCGGATCCGGGTACTCCTGTCCAGCGATACGGTAGCGGTAGCGACTGCCGGCTGCGGCGGCTGTGCTCAGGCACTCGTAATAACCGTCGGCGGCTGGCTTCATCGCGATCACGGCGCCATCCTCGAGCACCAGCTCGACCTGCTGCGCACCGGGCGCCCACAGACGAAAGTGCACGCCCCGATCGGTGATTTCGGCGCCTCGATGCAGGCTTAGGCGACGTTTCATGCATCGACTCCCGAGTCAGGCTGCGGCGCATGATCGGCCGCGTCGAGTTCGATGCTCGCCATCGGACGCGGTTGCGCGCGATGGACGAACAGGGCCAGTGACCGCGCCTGCAGACCGAACGCCTGCCCGCTTTCGTAGAATTGGCCGGGCTCGGCGATGCCATTGGGCAAGGCGGTGTCGATCAGCAATTCCCAGTTCATCGCGGACGGCAGCTCCGGAATCCGAAAATCCAGGGCTTCGTGGTGAGCGCTCATGATCACCAGGAAGCTGTCGTCGATGTCGCGCTGGCCGCCTGGCGTGTAGTAATCACCGGCCGCGCCACCGAGTACATAGCCGAAAGCGCGGGCGTAGGCATTGTCCCAGTCGGCATCGGTCTGCTCGCGCCCATCGGGCGCGAGCCAGGTGATGTCCTTGAGTCCATCGTCGGCCATCACCTGGCCGAGGAAATATCGCGGACGCGAGAACACATGGTGTTGGCGGCGCAGCCGAATCAGCTCGCAGACCAGTTCGCGCAGATTCTCGTCCTCCGGACGCAGCTCGGTCCATTGCGTCCACGACAGCTCGTTGTCCTGACAGTAGGCATTGTTGTTGCCGCGCTGGCTGCGCCCCATTTCGTCACCGGCGAGCAGCATCGGCACGCCCAGCGACAGCAGCAAGGTCGCCATGTGACTGCGTTTGAGGCGGTCGCGCAATTCCCGAATCGCACTGTCCTCGGTCTCGCCCTCTGCCCCGCAATTCCAGGAATGATTGTCGTCGTGCCCATCGGCACCACCTTCGCCGTTGTCCTCGTTGTGCTTGTCGTTGTAGGACAGCATGTCCTGCAGGGTGAAGCCGTCGTGCGCGGTGACGAAATTGATCGAGGCCCAGGGCCGGCGTCCGGCACGTTCGAAAATGTCGGCGGAGCCGGTGACGCGACTGCCCATTTCCGCCATCACGCCCTCGTCGCCTTTCCAGAAGCGACGCGAAGTGTCGCGGAACGCGGAATTCCATTCGGCCCAGCCCGGCGGAAAATGGCCGAGCTGAAAGCCGTAGTCACCGACGTCCCAAGGCTCGGCGATGAGTTTGACCCGATTGAGCACCGGGTCCTGGCGCACCGCATCCAGAAACGCGGCGCCGGGGTCGAAATTGCCGTGTTCGCGCGCCAATGTGGAACACAGGTCGAAGCGGAATCCGTCGACGTGCATGTCGGTAACCCAGTAGCGCAGCGAGTCCATGACCATCTGCAGGACTCGCGGGTGATCCAGGTTCAGTGTGTTGCCGGTGCCGGTGTAGTCCATGTAATAACGACGGTCCTCGGCCAGCCGGTAGTAGCTGGCATTGTCGATGCCGCGCAGCGACAAGGTCGGTCCAAGGTGATTGCCCTCACCGGTGTGGTTGTAGACCACGTCCAGAATCACCTCGATGCCGGCACCATGCAAACGCTTGACCATGGTCTTGAACTCGGCGAGATCGCCGGTGGCGAGATAGCGCGGGTCCGGCGCGAAGAAGCCGAGCGTGTTGTAGCCCCAGTAGTTGGTGAGACCGCGTTCGCGCAGATGACGGTCATTGAGAAACGCATGGACTGGCAGCAATTCCACGGCCGTGACGCCCAGCTTGACCCAGTAGTCGAGAACCGGCGGCGACACCAGGCCGGCGAATTTGCCGCGCCGCACGGTCTCCACGCCGGGGTGCAAAGCCGTGAATCCCTTGACGTGGACTTCAGCGATCACGGTTTCCTCCCAGGATGTGCGCGGCGCGCGCTCATCCCCCCAGGTAAAGGCCGACTCGACGACGCGGCACTTGGGCATGTAGCGTGCATTGTCGCGGCGATCGAAGGACATGTCCTGGCGCCGGCTTCCGACTCGATAGCCGAAGTGTGCGTCGTTCCAGAGGAGATCGCGGAACAGCGATTTGGCGTAGGGATCGATCAGCAGCTTGTTGGCGTTGAAGCGATGCCCGTTGGCGGGATCGTAGGGGCCGTGCACTCGATAGCCGTAAAGCAGCCCGGGCCGCGCATCCGGAAGATAGCCGTGCCAGATCTGGTCGGTGTATTCCTGAAGGCGGATGCGGGCGATCTCACGGCGACCGTCAGGGCTGAACAGGCACAGGTCCACGGCTTCGGCGTGTGCCGAGAACAGCGCGAAATTGATGCCCTCACCGTCCCAGCTCGCACCGAGCGGATAGGACCGCCCGGGCCACAGAATGACGCGGTCTTTCAGCCACGCGCTAGAGTCCACGCCTCACCCCTTCCCTATACGACGACCCGGTTCCAGGACCGGAACCACGCCATCTTGCGGAGCGGCGGTTGAACGCGTTGTGAATGCGGTGGAGACGCCAGCAACACGCCTCAGTCGTCGGCGAGCGAATGCCCCAGGGCGCGTGCGGTGGCGCGCACCAGCGGAATGATGCGCGAATAGGCCATACGCGTGGGGCCGACCACGGCAAGCACGCCGGCGACCTCGCCCTGGAGGTAGTACGGCGCCGTGACCACGCTGCACTCGTCGAGCACGCGATAGCCGGATTCCTCGCCGATGAAGATCTGCATGCCCTCGGCCTGCAGGCATTGGTCGAACAGACTCAGCAGATCGCGCTTGTGATCAAGCGCATCGAACAGCTTGCGCAGGCGGCTGACATCGCCCAGTTCCTGGAACGAGAACAGATTGGAACCGCCGGCGACCACGTAATCCTGCTGGGGGTCGGGGTGGCCGAGCGCCCGTTCCGTCATTTCCAGCGCGCTGCGCAGGGTGTCGTTGACCTCGCGCTGGGTCGCCGAAACCTCGTCGACCAATTGCTGACGCAGCACCAGCAGATCGCGTCCGGCGTAGTGCTGGTTGATGGCGTTGGCGAGCACTTCGAGTTCGCGCGCGGAATAATCGCGGTCCACCGACACGACCCGGTTCTGCACATCGCGCTGGTTGACGACCAGAATCGCCAGCACCCGACGCTCCGACAGCGGCAGGAAATCGATACGTCGCAGCACCGCGATGTTCCGGCGCGGCGTGGTGACAACGCCCGCCATGCGCGACAGCGACGACAACACCGACGAGGTTGTCTGCAGCAATTCCTCGGTGTTCTTCGCTCGGTCGAGCAGTTCACGCACGATCTGCTGCTGCTGCTCGTCCGCCAGCCCTTCCGGCTCCAGCAGGCTGTCCACGAAATAGCGGTAGCCGCGCTGTGTCGGCACGCGGCCTGCCGAGGTGTGCGGCGAAGAGACGAATCCAAGGTCGTCCAGGTCCGCCATCACATTGCGGATCGTGGCCGGCGACAGGTTCAGGCCGCCCGCGCGCGACAAGGTACGCGAGGCAACGGGCTGTCCGTCCTGAATGTAGCGCTCGACGAGCAATTTCAGGAGCTCTGCGGCTCGGGATTCAAGCATCGATCGTCATGTTGTCAGCGTAGGCCGCTGGATCGAAACTATCCCTAGCCCGGCCGGGGGTCAAGCATCGTCGTAGCACCGCTACGCGCGCCGGCCGGCGTCGACCGGTCTGCCGCATCGTGATGGGCCCATGTTAATGTCCGCGCGTCTGAGGCGGGCGCGCATCGACGCCGGCGCGCAGCACATCTGTCCAGAAAAACACGAAGGGATCATGTCGCAGTTCGGGACATTGGGAATCATCGGCAAGCAGGACGACCCTGCCGCGGCGCAGACCGCGGCGCTGCTGGTCGCGCACCTGCGTCAGCGCGGCCACATCGTGCTGCTCGACGACGAGCTGTGCGGCATGGCCGCCGATGCCACCGCGCCGCGCAGGGAGCTGGCCGAACGCTGTGATCTGGTGATCGTGGTCGGCGGCGACGGCACCCTGCTCAACGCCGGGCGTGATCTGGCACCGGCCGGTGTTCCGCTGCTGGGCGTCAACCAGGGGCGGCTCGGCTTCATGGTCGACGTGAACCCGCTGCAAATGACCGAAACCGTGGATTCGATCCTCGACGGCGACTACGTGCGCGAGACGCGCAGCCTGCTGTCGGCGCGCATTCTGCGGGACGAAGGCAGCGCCGGACCGTTCCTGGCGCTCAATGACGTGGTGCTGCGCAATCAGGCGGCGATCCGCATGATCGAGTTCGAGACCTGGCACGGCGAGGAGTTCATCTCGCTGCATCGCGCCGACGGTTTCATTGTCTCGACGCCGACCGGTTCCACCGCCTATGCGCTGTCCGGCGGCGGTCCGGTGCTGCATCCCGGTATCGAAGCCTGGGCACTGGTGCCGATCTGCCCGCATACCCTGTCCGACCGGCCGATCGTGGTCAGTACCGACCGACCGGTGCGGCTGGCGCTGTCCGGTGGCGGCACCCACGACGCGACCTGCACCATGGACGGTCAGGTCAATGCCACGGTGCGGCCCGGCGAGATCATCGAGATCAGCCGCGCCGACTGCAGCCTGCAGCTGATCCACCCACGCGGCTACAGTTACTTCAATATCCTGCGCTCCAAGTTGCATTGGGGCCGCGAGCGCTCCTGAACCCGACCGCCCCCGAACCTGACCGTCCGTATGCTGCGGCACCTGTCCATCCGCGATTTCGCCATCATCGATACGCTGGAACTCGAATTCGGCGCCGGCTTCACCGTGCTGACGGGCGAAACCGGCGCCGGCAAGTCGATACTGATCGATGCACTCGGCCTGCTGCTGGGCGACCGCGCCGACAGCGCCATGGTGCGTGCCGGCGCCGCGCAGGCCGAACTCAGTGCCGAGTTTTCCGTGGATGCCGCCGGCGGTGCCGCTGGCTGGCTCGAACAGCATTCGCTGAGCGATTCCGATTCGCCGGACACCGTACTGTTGCGCCGCCTGGTCTCGGCCGAAGGACGCACCCGCGCCTTCGTCAACGGCTCGCCGGTTCCGGTCGGCAGCCTGCGCGAGCTGGGTGAGTTCCTGATCGAAATTCACGGCCAGCACGAACACCAGAAGCTGGTACGCAGCGACGCACAACGGGCATTGCTCGACGACTACGGCCGCCTCCACGAGCAGGCCCGGGCCGTGTCCGAAACCGCCACGACGCATGCACGCCTGGAACGCGAACTCGCCGCGGTGCTCGATCAGGGTCGTCAGGATCCGGCGCGAGCCGGCTACCTGCGTCATCAGCTCGATGAACTCGAAGCGCTCGATCTGAAGGAGGACGAGATCGCGCAGCTCGACGCCGAGCATCGTACGCTGTCGCACGCTGGCGAACTGCTACAGGACGGAGCGCAGGCCTGCGATGCGCTCAATGGCGGCGAAGACACTCTCAGCGACCGTCTGGCGACGATCACCGGCTTGCTGGAAGCCCACGCCGAGCAGCTGCCGGCATTCGCCGAAGCCGCCGAAATGCTCGCGGCGGCCGGCATCCAGATCGACGAGGCCGCGTCCAATCTGCGCCGCGCGCTCGACCGTCTGGAGCTTGACCCGGCGCGCCTGAGCGCAGTCGAGAGTCGCCTTGAAATCATTCAGGACCTTGCGCGCAAGCATCATGTGCGACCGGCGGAACTGCCGACCTTGCGCGAGCGACTCGCCCTCGAGCTGGCGGCGGTCGAAAACGCCGCGGGCGAGGTCGGCCGCATCGACGCCGAACGCGCCGCGACCGAAAAGCGCTATCGCAAGCTCGCCGACATTCTGACCCTGGCCCGTCTCAAGGCCGCAAAATCGCTTTCCGCCGCGGTCACCGAAATCGCGCGCGACCTCGGCATGTCGCAGGCTCGCTTCGTCATCGACATCAGCGGACGCGGCAACAGCCGCCCGGCGGTGCATGGCGATGACGAAATCCGCTTCGACTTCTCGGCCAATCCGGGGCAGCCACCGCGCCCCTTGGCCAAGATCGCGTCCGGCGGCGAGCTCTCACGTATCAGCCTCGCGGTACAGGTGGCCGCGAGCGAAATCGAGAGCGCGCCGACCATGATCTTCGATGAGGTTGATAGCGGTGTGGGCGGCGCCACCGCCGAGATCGTCGGTGCCCGCTTGAAGGCGCTGGGCGCGCGACACCAGGTTCTGTGCGTCACCCACCTGCCGCAGGTCGCCGCACAGGGACGCGGCCACTTCGCGATTCGCAAGGAAGTCGACGGGCGTCAGACCTATACACGGGTCTCGGCGCTGGACGAGGCGGCGCGGGTTCAGGAACTGGCACGCATGCTGGGTGGTCGCGAGATTACCGACCCGGTACTGGCCAACGCGCGCGAACTGCTGGCGCGCGCCGCCGGCTGAGGCAATGGAAAACGAAAACGAGCGGCCGCTGCCGGTCGTTTCGGAGTCTCAGACGGTCTTCGGCTTGGGCCGCACGTACAGCACGAGGTTGTGATCCTCGATCAGATAACCGTGCTTCTCCGCGATGAGATGCTGGAGCTTCTCGATCTCTTCGCTGTAGAACTCGATGACCTTGCCGGTATCCATGCAGACCATGTGATCGTGATGGTTGCCGCTGGCCAGCTCGAATACCGCATGGCCGCCCTCGAAATGATGGCGCACGACCAGACCGGCCGTCTCGAACTGCGTCAGCACGCGATACACCGTCGCCAGACCGATCTCTTCACCGGAGTCGATCAGCATCTTGTAAATGTCTTCCGCCGAAAGGTGCCGCGTGGGGCTTCGCTCAAGCATTTCAATGATCTTGAGTCGTGGCAGCGTGACCTTGAGGCCGGCGTTGCGTAAGTCTTGAGATTCCATGGCCCGGGTCTTTGTGATGCGTCGATAGGTTATTATTGCATGGTCTTTCCCATCAGCAACGTCCATGCGCCTTCTTCTGATTGTCCTGTCGGCGGCCGCCCTGATTTCCGGGTGCCAGATCGTCTACAAACTGCCGACCCGCCAGGGCAATGTCATCGAACAAAAGCAGCTCGACCAGCTGCGCCTCGGCATGAATCGCGAGCAGGTCGAGTATCTGCTCGGCTCGCCGATCGCGACCGATCCGTTCCGCGATGATCGCTGGGATTACCTCGGCTACTACAAGAGCCCGCGTGGCGATGTCTCCAAGCGCATCGTAACGCTGCATTTCGAGGGCGAGCTGCTGGCCCAGATGGAAGGCATCGCCGATCCGAACAGCAAGGACAAGGCGCTGGAAAACCCGGACGTCGAAACCATCCTGCAACAGGAAAAGAAGGACAAGCAGCAGACCGAGTCGCGCGAGACCGGCGTGATCCTGACGCCTGAAGGACAGTAAGACGCCTCAGCGGCCGGACTTCGCCTTGCGCGCCCGTTCGCGGCGCGCCTGCTTCGGGTCGATCAGCAGCGGCCGGTAGATCTCCACGCGGTCACCATCGCTCAGCAGTTCGTCGGGTCCGGTTCGTCGTCCCCAGATGCCGACATCGGGATGCCCGGCATTGATTTCCGGATATTCCACGCAGACGCCCGAAGCCGTGATCGCATCTTCGATGCGCGATCCACGCGGCAGGCTCAGCTGGCGCACGAAGCTGGCCTGGGGCAAGGCGTAGACCACTTCGATGGAGAGCGGCGCACCCGCGCGCGTCGAAGACGCCGTGCTCACCAGAGTTGCTCCAACCGGTCCAGCAGCCCCAGGGTGTAGAGCAGCAAGGCCGCCAGACCGATCCGTGCCGGGAAGCGCAGCAGCTGCCGCCAAACCCGGAACATTGTCAGTCGCTCGCTGCCCCAGCCCGCTTCGATCACATGCAGCGGCAGCACACGGCCAACGGCGATGCAGCTCAGCAGGACACCCACCGGTATCAGCAGCCGCGCCGTCAGCCATTGCATCCACTCGAAGGGGTTGCGCCCCGCTAGGCGTGCATCGTCGAGCACGCCGAACGACAGCATCGCGCCGATCCCGAGAAACCACGCGACCATGGCCACGGCAGTGGCGGCGCTGGTGCGCGGTACGCGATAACGGATCATCAGCCAGGCCACCAGCGGCTCCATCAAGGCGATCGCCGAAGCCAGCGTGATCGCGACCACCAGCATGTAGAAGCCGGTAGCGACGATGATCGACATCGGAATGCCCGGCAAAGCCATGGGTACTGCCTGGAACAACAAGGCCAGTCCGGATACCGGCGACAAGCCAGCGCCGAACAGCAGGGCGTTGATCGCTATGCCCGCGCCCAGGGCGAAAAAGGTATCGAGTGCAATCACGGAAAGCGCGGCGCGCATCAGCCGCGTTTCGCCGTGCAGATAACCGCCGTAGGCGAGCATCACGCCGAGCCCGAGGCTCACGCTGAATACGGCCTGCTGCACGGCTTCCATCGCGCCGCGCCAACCAAGCCGGGAAAAGTCCACGGCGAACAGGTAATGCAAAGCCGCTCCGACATCGCCGTGACGAGCCGCATAGGCCATCAGGCACAAAAGCAACAGGAACGCGGCGCCCAGCAGGTAGCGCCCACCCCGCTCCAGACCTTCTCGCACGCCTTGCGACACGATGATGCAGGCCGCCAGCAGAAAGATCGTATGCCAGGCCAGACTGCGCTCTGGATCTCGCACCAGTCCAAGAAACACGTCGCGGCTATGCCCTGCATCGACGGCCAGCAGTTCACCGCCGGCGGCGCGAAAGATGTAGCCGACGCTCCAACCCGCCACCACGCTGTAGTACGCCAGTGTAAGCAGCGCGCTGAGCAGGGCCAGCACCGCGAGCGGCTTCCAGCCCCGGCGCATACCGCCGGCATCCTGCGCCAGGCGTTCGAAACCACTGAGCAGATCGGGGCGCGTCCAACGCCCCACCAGCCATTCGGCGATCAGCATCGGCAGCGCGATCAGGCACAGCGCCAGCAGGTAGGCGATCAGGAACGCACCGCCGCCGTACTGACCCGCCAGCCAGGGCAACCTCGCCATGTTTCCGATCCCGATCGTCGCGCCGGCGCAGACCCATACAAAGGCGCGCGGTGACGACCAGTAACCGTAGATGCTTTCGCGGATGGGCACTCTGGAATCTTTGATTGTTGACGGCGTCTTGAGTTTTGGGCGGGCCGATCCACGTCCGATCGGGAGCATCCCTACCGACGATGCCTCACGCCACCCGCCGGTAAGCATATAATTTTTCGATGAGCCAAAAGACCAAGGACGCTGGCGAACGGCAGATCGTCGTCAATCGCCGTGCGCGCCACGAGTATTTCATCGAAGAGCAATACGAGGCCGGACTCTCGCTGCAGGGCTGGGAGGTCAAGAGCCTGCGCGACGGCCGCGGACAGATCGCCGAAGCCTACGTGATCATCCGCAACGGCGAGGCGCTGCTGGTGGGGGCGCACATCACGCCCTTGCTGTCAGCCTCGACCCATGTCGTGACCGATGCCACGCGCAGCCGCAAGCTGCTGCTGCACGATCATGAACTGTCCAAGCTGATGGGCAAGGTCGAGCGTGCCGGCTATACGCTGGTGCCGCTGGACATGCACTGGACGCGCGGCCGCGCCAAATTGCAGATCGGTCTGGCCAAGGGCAAGAAACAGCACGACAAGCGCGCGGACGTGAAGGAGCGCGACTGGGCCCGCGAGAAAGGTCGCATTCTCAAGCACGGCTGAGCAGTCGTTTCGCACTAGACCACGGACAGGCGCGCGCGCAGGCGTCGCAGTTGTTCCGGCGGCAGCTCGTCGCCGAGCAGAATGCGGGTTCCCAGGCAACGGTGCGATTCGGCGTCCTCGAAACGCAGGATCAACAACGGCCCGCGAATCAGGCTGTCACCGCGCAAGCGCGCCCCGTCATGCCGGTCAGCTGCGGCGTACACGGTCCAGCGGCCATCGGCGTGCCAGATCATGCGGACTAGGGCCCGACGTCCGGCACCGAAGGCCGGGTGACGGCGACTCAACCACCAAGAGGCGCCAATCGCGCCGGCCACAACCAGCATCGCCGGACCGCGCTGCATCGCCAGCGGCAGAATGATCAGCGCCAGTGCGTGCAGCACCCACAAAAAGCGATGAAGTCCGGCCGAGCGCCCTGGACGCAGTTCCAGGCTATCGGCGAAGCCCGGCGATGGCATCGGCCAGAGGCCCCTGCGGCGGTTGAGAATACCCCATCAGCCACGACCAGATGTCGGGATCCTCACAGGCCAGAAGATCGACGAACGCCGCACGCTCGCTGGCCCCGGCCTGCGACCATTGCTTGTCGAACCAGCGCGTCAGCAGCACGTCCAGTTCCTTCATTCCGCGCCGCAGGCGCCAGCGAATCTGCGATTCGTGCATAGTGTCCGGGTCGTCAAACAAGAGCGCGAATCATAGCAGCCCGCCGTCTCGGCCCGGTTGCACGCGCCATGCCGGAACCCATGATGGACAACACCCAAACGCAGCAAGCCCGCCTCGCCGTCCTGATCGATGCCGACAATGCGCAGCCGTCGTTGATCGAGCGTCTGCTGGCCGAAATCGCCAAGTACGGCTTGGCCAGCGTCAAGCGCATCTACGGCGACTGGACGTTGCCGAACCTGCGTGGATGGAAGGAAGGGCTCGCGGTGCATGCGATCCAGCCGATCCAGCAGTTCCGCTATACCGTCGGCAAGAACGCCACGGACAGCGCGATGATCATCGACGCCATGGACCTGCTCTACACCGACCGCTTCGACGGCTTCTGCCTGATCTCCAGCGACAGCGACTTCACGCGCCTGGCGTCGCGGATTCGCGAAGCGGGGCTCACCGTCTACGGCTTCGGCGAGCGCAAGACGCCCACGGCCTTCGTCTCAGCCTGCGACAAGTTCATCTACGTGGACGTGCTGTCCGCACCGGAACTGGACGATGACGAGGACGCACCGCCTAAGCGCAAGGACAGCGCCTCGCTCAAGCGCGACGCGCGCCTGGTACGCCTGTTCCGCGACGCGCTGGACGCAAACGGCGACGACGAAGGCTGGGCCTCGCTGGGTGCTGTCGGCAGCCATATCGCCAACCAGGCGCCGGACTTCGACCCCCGCAACTACGGCTACAAGAAGCTCGGCGAACTCGCCAAGGCGCTGGGCGTGCTGGAAGTGGACGTGCAGACGGTGGGCGCCACCGGGCAGAAGGCCATCCGCATTCGGACCAAGCGGCGCAAGAGTCGGTAGCCAAACAACTTATGGGCTCGCGCAAAGACGCGAAGGCGCAAAGATAAAAGCTTGAAACCCAATAAGCTTTTGATGTTCTTTGCGCCTTCGCGTCTCTGCGCGAGTCATGCTTCTTCCGAAAGGCGTCCGACCAATCTCAGCCGCGACGCTCCACCAGCATCTTCTTGGTTTCGGCGATCGCCCGCGCTGGGTTGAGGCCCTTGGGACAGGTCTTGGCGCAGTTCATGATCGTGTGGCAGCGGTACAGCTTGAACGGATCCTCGAGCTGGTCGAGACGTTCGCCGGTGGCCTCGTCACGCGAGTCCACCAGCCAGCGGTAGGCCTGCAAAAGAATCGCCGGCCCCAGATAGCGGTCGCCGTTCCACCAGTAGCTCGGGCAGCTCGTGGAACAACAGGCGCACAGAATGCACTCGTAGAGACCGTCCAAAAGCTCGCGGTCTTCCTTGGTCTGCAGGCGTTCACGCGTCGGCGCCGGAGTGTCGGTCTTGAGCCAGGGCTCGATCGACTCGTACTGCGCGTAGAAATGCGTCATGTCCGGCACCAGGTCCTTGATCACCGGCATGTGCGGCAGCGGATAGATCGCGACCTCGCCCTTGACCTCGTCGCAGCCCTTCAGACAGGCCAGCGTGTTGGTCCCGTCGATGTTCATCGCGCAGGAGCCGCAGATGCCTTCGCGGCAGGAGCGGCGGAAGGTCAGCGTGGCGTCGATTTCGTTCTTGATCTTGATCAGGGCATCGAGAACCATCGGGCCGCAGGCATCCATGTCGATATCGTAGACATCGACCGTCGGGTTGCTGCCGCTGTCCGGGTCATAGCGATAGATCTTGAAGCTACGCACATTCTTGGCGCCCTCGGGAGCCGGGAAATGCTTGCCCTTCTGAACCTTGGAATTTTTCGGCAGGGAAAACTGAGCCATGACCACTCCTAGCTGTATCGGCCCGCCGCGCCACGCCACATCGCGTGCTCGTCGGCATCGGCCATCGATTCTATGTCCACCAGCGACCAGTGCAGGCCCTGGCGTCGCATTACCAAGCGGTACGGCTTGCCACTGGCGGGCAAGACACGTGCCGAAAACTCTGAATCTGACTCGAAACTGGCCCCCAGAAACTTGCCATCCAACTGGCAGCCCTGCGCCGCATCACCGGACACCTTGTCGCGACAGGCCATCTCGATCATGCCCTCGGGCGTGCTCGCCTGTTCCAGCTTGTACTCGGCGATCCGGCCCGCGACGGCGGAGCGCAGGGCGCCAAGGGGCTTGTCCTCGCTGCGCTCGTCGATCCTGCGCCGGGCCTGAGTCAGCAGGTTCTGGCGCAGTGCTTCAAAGTCCACCACCGCGTCCAGCTTGGCGGTGTCACCGGACTCGATCGCCGCACTGAGCCTGGACAGACTCAGAAACGGCAGCGCGACGAAACCGCCGACCAGCACGGCGGCGAGCACGACCAGCAGCAGCAGGATTCGCCCCATCGCGCGCGGTCCCTTCGATCAGTAGACGCGGGCCTTGGGCGGTACCACTTCGGTTTCATCGTCCAGCGTGTACATGTGCACCGGGCGGAAATCGATCTTCACGTCCGTGGCACTGGTACGCCAGGCCAGCGAATGCTTCATCCACGATTCGTCGTTGCGGTCCGGATAGTCTTCGCGCGCGTGCGCACCGCGCGATTCCAGCCGGTTGCCCGCCGAGGTGATCGTGACCAGGGCCTGGCCGAGCAGGTTGTCCAGCTCCAGCGTCTCGACGAGGTCCGAGTTCCAGACCATCGAGGAATCGGCCACCTTCACGTCCGAGAACGAGCCGATCACGCCCTTGAGCTTCTCGATGCCTTCGGACAGCGACTCACCGGTCCGGAACACGGCCGCATGATTCTGCATGGTGCGCTGCATGTTGCCGCGGATCGTCGAGGTGGATGTGGAACCCTTGGAGTGACGCAGCGCGTCGAACCGGGCCAGCGCCCGCTCCTCGGATTCCTTGGAGATGTTCTTGTGTGCACCGCCCGGCTTGACGATCTTGGCGGCGTGCAAGGCCGCGGCGCGACCGAACACCACCAAATCCAGCAGCGAGTTCGAGCCCAGTCGATTGGCGCCGTGCACCGAAACGCAGGCCGCTTCGCCGACCGCCATCAGGCCCGGAATCACGGTGTCGTTCTGACCGTCCGTGCAGGTCACCACTTCACCGTTGAAGTTGGCCGGGACGCCGCCCATGTTGTAGTGCACCGTCGGCAACACCGGGATCGGCTCCTTGGTCACATCGACGCCGGCAAACACGCGGGCGGTCTCGGAGATGCCGGGCAGGCGCTCGTGCAGCACTTCGGGGCCGAGGTGTTCGAGGTGCAGATGGATGTGGTCCTTGTCCGGGCCGACGCCGCGTCCTTCGCTGATCTCGATGGTCATGGCGCGCGACACCACATCGCGCGAGGCCAGATCCTTGCGGTTCGGGGCGTAGCGCTCCATGAAACGCTCACCCTCGGAATTGGTGAGATAGCCGCCCTCGCCTCGCGCGCCTTCGGTGATCAGACAGCCGGAGCCGTAGATGCCGGTCGGGTGGAACTGCACGAATTCCATGTCCTGCAGCGGAATGCCGGCGCGCAGCGCCATGCCGCCACCGTCGCCGGTGCAGGTATGCGCCGAGGTCGCCGAGAAGAAGGCGCGGCCATAGCCGCCTGTGGCCAGAATCACGGTCTGCGCACGGAAACGGTGCAGCTGGCCGGTCGACAGATCCCAGGCGAGCACGCCATGCACGCTGCCGTCGGTGTCGGTCAGCAGGTCGATCGCGAAGTATTCGACGAAGAACTCGGCACGCGCCTTCAGCGACTGCTGGTACATCGCGTGCAGCATGGCGTGACCGGTACGGTCGGCCGCGGCGCAGGTGCGCTGCGCGGTGCCTTCACCGTAGTGCGTGGTCATGCCGCCGAACGGACGCTGGTAGACCTTGCCCTCTTCGGTGCGTGAGAACGGCACGCCCCAGTGTTCCAGTTCGATGATCGCCGGAATCGCCTCACGACACATGTACTGGATCGCGTCCTGATCGCCGAGCCAGTCGGAACCCTTGACGGTGTCGTACATGTGCCAGCGCCAGTCGTCCTCGCCCATGTTGGCGAGCGCGGCGGAAATGCCGCCCTGCGCCGCCACGGTGTGGCTGCGTGTCGGGAACACCTTGGTGATATTGGCGGTTTTCAGACCGGCCTGTGACAGGCCGACGGTGGCGCGAAGCCCGGCGCCGCCGGCGCCGACAACGATGACATCGTATTTGTGATCAACGATCTCGTAAGCGGACATCAAATGCTCCCGAACGCAATTTTCAGAACGGCGAAGATGCCGGCGACGGCAAGCACCGCGCAGGCCAGCTTGACGGCGATGATGCTGGCGATTTTCTTGAATTCGCCGGACACGTAGTCCTCAAGCACCACCTGCAGCCCCAGGGCGGAGTGATACAGCGTCGTGCCGATGAACAGCACCAGCAGCACCGTGACCCAGGGTTGACGCACCCAGGACACGAACTCCAGATAGGGCGCATCGGACATGCCGGCCACGCTGTACATGAACCAGACCACCAGCGGCACCAGGGCCACGGCGGAGACGCGCTGCACCCACCAGTGCTGCACACCATCCTTGGCGCTGCCGAGGCCGCGCGCACGCGAAAGCGGAGAACGAATGCTCATGGACGGCCCCTCAGAGACAACAGGCGACGAGCCAGACGCTGGCTGTCAGCACGATGGAGACGATGACGACGGCATAGCCGGTCGCGTAGACGGTCTTGAGATCGAAACCGCGGCCGAGATCCCACCACAGGTGACGCAGACCGTTGCACAGATGGAAGCTCAGCGCCCAGGTGAAACCGATCAGAATGATCTGTCCGTACCAGGCGGATGCGCATTCGCTGAATGCGGCATAGCTTTGTTCGCCGCCGGCGGCGGCCATCAGCCAGGCCACCAGAAAGACCGTACCGACCGACAGGGCAACGCCGGTCAGGCGATGCGTGATCGACAGCATGGACGTCAATTGGGGCTTGTAATAAGGCCCGAGCATGAACGGCGACAGCGGCCGGCTCGTCTGTGCAGACTTCGCGCTCATTCCGACTCCCAGAAGTGAGGGACGTGAATCGTCAGGTTTTTGGATTCGGTTCGCATGCCCCGCGAACCGCTGAACAGTATCGATCAGAAATCGATACAGCGGCCTTTTTTCTCCCAATCACCGAACCGTGTTGGTTCGGTCCCGTCCTTGCGTCCGCCGATTTCACGGGGACGTGACGGCTTCTCGATCCCAGCTTCTGGTCCCTGGACAGGCGTCTGCACGGCGATCGAGGGCTTGCGGCTCTCGTCCCCTGCATCCTTTTTGCTTTCGGAATTCATCGATACGATCTGGAGAAGGCGCGGTAGTTTGACAAATTCCGTCACCACACCGCAACGAAGATCGTGTTCGAACCCTGTCTTTGGATGTCCTGGAGGCGTTAAAATTTGAACGGCATGCTCGACTATATCCGTGTTCACTGCCGTCCCCTGCACGATCTCGGACTGATTCGTGTGGCGGGAGATGATGCTGTCTCCTTCCTGCAGGGCCAACTCAGCAACGATGTCCGACGCCTCAGCGAGACCCGGGGCCAGATCACCAGCCTCAACAGTCCCAAGGGCCGCATGCTCGCGGTGATTCACGCGTTCGTTCGTCCTCATGGCATCTATCTTGAAATGCCGAGATCGCTGGTGACGCCGACGCTCACCCGTCTCAAGATGTTCGTGCTGCGCTCCAAGGTGACGCTGGAAGATGTATCGGAACGCTTCACGATCTACGCCATGGGCGGCGCCGATCAGAAGCGCCTGCCGCGCATCGCCCGCGAGCTTCATCTGCCGCGCGAAGCCTTCGGTACGCTGACCTTCGAGAACGTGAGTTTCATGCGGCGCTGGGACGATCTGCCGCGTTTTTCCGTCTACCGCCTGCGCAAGCCCAACGAGGACGCCGGTGGCGAAGCGCCCGTTCCCGGCGGCGATACCGAATGGCGCACCTCGGATATCTTTTCCGGCACACCGGTGGTCTATCCGGAGACTCAGGACCATTTCGTGCCGCAGATGGCCAACCTCGACCAGATCGGTGGCATCGACTACAACAAGGGCTGCTACACCGGCCAGGAAGTGGTGGCACGCGTGCACTATCTCGGCGCGGTAAAACGCCGGATGTACCTGATCCGGGCAGAACAATTGCTGGCGCCCGGCACCAGCATCCACGACGGCGGACCGGACGGGCCGGCCGTCGGCGAGGTGGTCGACTCGGTGGTATTGCCCGATGGCGAAGTCTGCGCCTCCGCCGTGCTGCAGATCTCGCACGCGGAATCCGCACAGCTATGCACCGCGCAGGGGCCGCTACGCCATGCGCTTGCCTATGAATACGCGCCGCGCAATATCACCGAGGGCAATGGCTGATTGGCGGCGCAAAAGGCTGGCCGGCGTTGGGGTACCGCCAAGCCGTTTCTTCACCGCTTTCAGCTTTCAGGACGCATCTGCGGGAACAGCAGCACGTCGCGGATCGAGGGGCTGTCGGTGAGGAACATCACCAACCGGTCGATGCCCAGGCCCGCGCCGGCAGTCGGCGCCATGCCGTATTCCAGGGCGCGCACGTAGTCGGCGTCGTAGAACATCGCTTCATCGTCGCCGGCATCCTTGGCGTCGACCTGCTCGCGGAATCGTGCGGCCTGATCGTCGGGGTCGTTCAGCTCGGAAAATCCATTGGCCAATTCCCGTCCACCGATGAAGAATTCGAATCGGTCGGTGATCGAGGGCTGCTCGTCATTGCGGCGTGCCAGCGGTGACACCTCGGCCGGATATTCGGTGATGAAAGTCGGGTCCATGAGCTTGGACTCGACGGTCTTTTCGAAGATCTCCGTCAGCAGCTTGCCGAAGCCATAGCCGGCTTTGACCTCAAGGCCAAGGCGCTGCGCCACATCGGCGAGATAGTCGCGGTCCTCAAGCCGATCCGCGTCCAGATCCGGGTTGAAGCGCATCACCGCGTCCTTCATCGATAAACGCAGAAACGGCGTCGCCAGATCGTACTCGCGCCCCTGGCAGCTCAGCTTGGCACTGCCGCAGACGCTCAGCGCCACGTCTCGCACCATGTTTTCGATCAGGTCCATCAACTCGCGAAAGTCCGCATAGGCCTGGTAGAACTCGAGCATCGTGAACTCGGGGTTGTGCCGGATCGACATGCCCTCGTTACGGAAGTTTCGGTTGATTTCGTAGACGCGCTCGAGCCCGCCGACGACGAGGCGCTTGAGGTACAGCTCAGGCGCGATGCGCAGGTACAGGTCCCGATCCAGGGCGTTGTGGTGCGTCATGAATGGGCGAGCCGTGGCTCCCCCCGGAATCGGCTGCAACATCGGCGTTTCCACTTCGAGGAAACCAAGCGCGTCCATGAACTGGCGGATGAAGCGCACGATCTGGCTACGTTTGACGAAAGTCTCGCGGACCTCCGGATTGATGATCAGGTCGACGTAACGCTGCCGGTAACGGGTTTCGGTATCGGTCAGTCCGGCCCATTTCTCGGGCAGCGGGCGCAGGTTCTTGCTCAGCAGTTCGATCGACTCGGCCCGCACCGACAGCTCGCCGGTCTTGGTTTTCATCAGGCTGCCGCGCACGCCGATGATGTCGCCGATGTCCCAGGTCTTGAAGTCCGCGTAGATCTCCTGGCCCAGCAGATCGCGCTGCACGAAGGCCTGTATGCGGCCCGATCCGTCCTGAACGGAGGCGAAACTGGCCTTGCCCATGATGCGCTTGGCCATCAGGCGGCCGGCGATCGCGAAGCTGTACGCACCCGCCTCCAGGGCCTCGGCCGAGCACGCGCCGTAGGCGCCATGCAGGTAGTCCGCCGTGGCGTCGCGGCGATAGCCGTTCGGATAGGCCCGCCCTTCTGCGCGCAGCTTGTCCAGCTTCTCGCGGCGCTGGGCGATCAGAAAGTTTTCGTCTTGCGGCTTGGTGTCGTCGGTCATGTCTGCGTCGTTTTGCGGAAGTTTTCCACGAGCCTTACAGGCCCTGCTTGAGGCTTTCCTCAATGAAGCGGTCGAGGTCGCCGTCGAGCACGCGCTGCGTATCGGAAATTTCCAGTCCGGTTCGCAGATCCTTGATGCGCGACTGGTCGAGCACGTAGGAACGGATCTGATAACCCCACTCGATGTCGGTCTTGGCGTCTTCGATGCGCTGCTTTTCGGCGTTGCGCTTCTGCATTTCCTGCTCGAACATTTTCGCCTTCAGCATCTTCATCGCGCGGTCCCGGTTCTGGTGCTGGGAGCGTTCGGTCTGACAGGCCACGACGATACCGGTAGGGCCGTGGGTGATGCGGATCGCCGATTCGGTCTTGTTGACATGCTGGCCGCCAGCGCCGGATGAACGATAGGTATCGACTCGAAGATCGGCCGGGTTGATTTCGATATCGATGCTGTCGTCGACTTCCGGAGACACGTAGACCCCGGCAAACGAGGTGTGCCGGCGTGCTCCCGAATCGAATGGCGACTTGCGGACCAGACGATGCACGCCGGATTCGGTGCGCAACCAGCCGTAGGCATACGGCCCCTCGATAAACAGCGCCGCGCTCTTGAGCCCGGCGACTTCACCGTCCGAGCGTTCCAGCACTTCGACCTTGAATTCATGATCGTCGGCCCAGCGCAGATACATGCGCAGCAGCATGTCAGCCCAGTCCTGCGCCTCGGTGCCGCCGGAACCGGACTGGATGTCGACATACGCATTGGCCTCGTCCATCTCGCCGGAAAACATGCGCCGGAATTCGAGCTCGTCGGCCTGCTTGCGATAGTGGGCGACATCTCGCGCCACCTCCTCGACGGTCGCCTCGTCGTTTTCCGCCGCGGCCATCGCCAACAGCTCGGCCGCATCGCTCAGGCCGCCGGCGGCCTGGTTGATCGGCTCGACGATGCCCACCAGGCGTGCGCGTTCCTTGCCGAGCGCCTGCGCGCGTTCGGGGTCGCTCCACACATCGGGCTGCTCAAGTTCCGCATCGACTTCGGCGAGCCGGTCACGCTTCAGGTCGTACTCAAAGATAGCCCCGCAGTTGCGCAAAGCGCTCCTGCAGGGCCGTGATCTCACTCTTGATCGGGTTGATTTCCATGGAACGCTCGTAGTGTCACGACGGACCCAGTCCGACGGTCTAGGATTTACGGGGCGCGCAGTGTAATGCAAGCCGGCGGCGCTGCTATAGTTCCGGCTGGCAAACGCCAGGCGCAAACGCTCACGGGAGAGACTATGAAAAAAGGACAAATGCAGTCCTGGACAGGTTCATACAAAAAATTCGTTCTGGCCGCGGGCGCGCTCGCGGCCCTGGTCACCTCGCCGGCACAGGCTGATCGCGACCAGCGCGCCTACGTGGCGCCGATGTTCTCGTACTCGGTCGCCGACGGTGATCGTCTCACCGAAGATGGACTCGGCGCACAGCTCAGCTTCGGCATACCGCTGACCTACGGTCTCAACGTCGAACTCACCGGCTTCTTCAATTCCTTCGAGTCGGACTACGACGTGTCCGGAAATACCGACAAGGCCGACTTCAAGGGCATCGGCCTCGGCGCCATGGTGTTCCCGCTGCGGAGTCTGCCTGGGCTGTACGGCATCATCGCCGCCTACTACGGCCAGACCGACGACGCCCCTTGTGAAATTCAGACCGGCCTGGCCAGCTGCAACCACAACTACGACAGCACCGTGGGCGATGCCGGCCTCGGCTATCTGTTCTCGCTGGGGGACGACCTCAATGGCGCGTCTTTGCGCGTCGAGGCGCGCTACCGCATGGATTCCCACGAAAACGAGTTTGCCGGCCGTGGCGGTGACAACGCGTTCTATGACGGCGTCTTCAATATCGGCCTGCAGTTTCCGCTCGGCCACTATCCGGATGTGGAGGAGCCCGCACCCGAACCGGTTCAGGTGGTCGACGTCGACAGCGATGGCGACGGCGTTCCCAATGACACCGACGAATGCCCGAACACACCGAGTGGCGCCATCGTCGATGACTACGGTTGCGAGGTCGACTCGGACGGCGATGGCGTGGTCGACCGCATCGACCAGTGTCCGGACACCCCGCCGGGCACCGTCGTCAATGAGACCGGCTGCGCCCTGAGCAGCTGCCGCGCACCGTTCCCCGGCGAATCGGTGGACGAAAGCGGCTGTGCCAGCGGCGATGTCGTGGTGCTGCGCGGTGTCACCTTCGAATTCGACGAAGCGCGTCTCACTGCCAATGCCAAGGTAATTCTCGACGGCGTGGCCGACACCCTGCTGTCGCAGTCGGACATGGAGGTCGAGATCGGCGGACACACCGACAGCCGTGGCAGCGACAGCTACAACCAGAAGCTCTCCGAACAGCGGGCGATCGCCGTCAAGGAGTACCTGACCGGACGCGGTGTCGACGACGCCCGCATGAGCACGGCGGGTTATGGCGAGTCGTCACCGATTGCGGACAATGACAGCGACGAAGGGCGCGAGCTCAATCGGCGCGTCGAGCTGAAAATTCTCGGCGAGTAGTTTGTCCTGATGATGCGAGAAGCCCCGTCGCGACGGGGCTTCTTTTTGGTTCTTGGCCAGCTCGGTTGCGGTGCGCTCCATTGCTGTCATTCCGGACAGGCCGTAGGCCTGATCCGGAATCCATGCGGCGGCCCGAGACCTCGCGTGGATTCCGGGTTCCCGCGAGGCGGGCCCCGGAATGACGGGTGATCACACGATACGAGCGGACCGATTCGGCCTTCATTCCGCACTGCCGTTTGCCCTTACGCCCCGTCATTCCGGACAGGCCGCAGGCCTGATCCGGAATCCATGCAGCGGCCCGAGACCTCGCATGGATTCGGGGTTTCCGCGAGGTGGGCCCCGGAATGACGGGCGCCCACCGGGCAGCAGCGCGCGCCGGTTATGGTGGAACGTTTGCGCCTATCGCAGAGCCGATACCATCACCCGCGCCATCACAATGGATGCCGGCAAGCGGATGCCGGCAAGCCGCTCAAGCCTCAGCCGCACTGTGATCGCGGCCCAGATACATGTACATCGTCGGCACCACGTACAGCGTGAACAGGGTGCCGATGGTCATGCCACTGGCGATCGTCAGCCCCATCGCGAAGCGCGACACGCCTCCGGCACCGCTGGCGATCAGCAGCGGCACCATCGCGATCACCAGCGCGGCCGTGGTCATCAGAATCGGTCGCAGGCGAATCGAGGCGGCTTCCTCGATCGCCTTGCGCTTGTCGTAGCCTTGCACCTGAAGCTGGTTGGCGAACTCCACGATCAGGATGCCATGCTTGGCGATCACGCCGATCAGCGTCACCAGGCCCACCTGCGTGTAGATATTGATCGACGCGCCCGGCACCCAGAAAAGGCCCAATAAATTGATGAAGATCAGCGCGCCGCAAATCGACATCGGCACCGTCACCAACATGATGACTGGATCGCGGAATGATTCGAACTGCGCCGCGAGCACCAGATAGATGATGATGATCGCGAAGGCGAAGGTCAGCAGCAAGGCCGAACCCTCGTTCTTGAACTGACGCGACTGACCAGCATAGTCGATCGAAAAGCCGGACGGGATCGTCTCGCGCGCGATCTGCTCCAGCGTCGCAATCGCATCACCGATCGCGATGCCGGGACGCTGCATGCCGGACACTGTCGCCGCGTTGAGCTGTTGGAACCGGTTCAGCACCTGCGGCTGTACGGAATGGCTCAAGGTGGCGAAGGTGGACAACGGCACCAGCGAACCGTCGCGGGCACGCGTGTAGTAGTCCTTGAGCTGCTCGGAGTTCAGGCGCTCGCTGCGCTCGACCTGCGGGATTACCTTGTAGCTACGATTCTCCATGGCAAACCGGTTGACGTAACCGCCGGACAGCAGGCTCGCCAGATCGCCACCGATCTGTGTCATGTCCAGACCCAGGGCCGCCGCCTTGTCGCGGTCGATTTCCACGCGTGTCTGTGGACGGTCGTACTTGAGGTTCGAATCGATGAATATGAACTTGCGACTCTCGCGCGCCTTGCTCAATACATCCTGCACCACATCGTAGAGAACCCGCTGCGACTGCGTGGTGCCGATCACGAACTCGATCGGAATGCCCTGCCCTGCGGTCGGCAGCGACGGCGGCTGAAAGGTCTGCACCTGCATGCCGGGCACTTGGCTGCCCGCCGCCTGCAGCGCGTTGTTGACCAGGTCGGTCGTCGACACATCACGCTGCTCGTACGACTTGAGCATGATGCCGGCAAAGCCCGAGTTGTTGTTCATCCCCCCGAAGCCGGTGACCATGAAGAAGCGGTCAATCGCCGGTTGCTGCTTCAGCCGCTCGCTCCAGTCCTGCGCGTACTTTCCGAAGTAGTCGATCGTGGCAAACGGGTCTGTTTCCATCACCGACACCGCGAACCCGCTGTCCTCGGCCGGTGCCAACTCCGATGGCGCCGACACGAACAGGAAGTAACAAGACACCAAGACGACGGCACCGAATATCGCGACGACGATCTTGGTATCGAGCATGCTCGACACGGAACTGCGATAGCGCAGCCGCAGGCGCTCGAAATTGCGGTCGAGGAAGGCGGCAAAGCCCTTTTGCTCCTCTTCCGGCCGCCGCGCCTTAAGCAGCTTGGCGCACATCATCGGTGACAAGGTCAGCGCCACCACGCCGGACAGCAACACGCTGCCGGCGAGCGTGAACGCGAATTCGGTGAACAGCTTGCCGGTGAGCCCGCCCAGAAAGCCGATCGGCAGGTACACCGCAACCAGGGTGATCGTCATTGCCACGATCGGCCCCACCAATTCGCGCGCGCCCTTGATCGCCGCATCGAACGGCTTCATGCCGTCTTCGACATGCCGATACACGTTCTCCAGAACGATGATCGCGTCATCCACCACCATGCCGATCGCCAGGACCATCGCCAGCAAGGTCAACAAATTGATGGAGAAGCCGAACAGCAACATCACGAACAGAGTCCCGACCAGCGACAGCGGCACCGTTACGGCCGGGATCAGGACGCTACGAATCGAGCCCAGGAAAAGGTAGATCACGATCACGACGATCAGCACCGCTTCGATCAGTGTGCTGATCACCTCGTCAATCGCGTCCTCGATGTACTCGGTTGCGTCGTAGGCGATCGTGCCGCTCATCCCTTCGGGAAGCTGATCGACGATGCTTGGCCACACATCGCGTACGCGCTTCATCACATCGAGCACGTTGGCGTCGGGCGCGACCTCAATACCGATGAAGGTGGCGCGATCGCCGTTCCAGAACGAGAGCGTGTTGTAGTCCTCGGCACCGAGTTCGACGCGTGCGACATCGCCCAGTCGCACGATGGAACTGCCGTCCGAGCGAATCGCGAGCTGGCGGAATTCCTCCGCAGTGCGCAGATCGGTATTGGCCGTCAGGTTGACCTGGACGTAGCTGCCCTTGGTCTGGCCAACAGCCGCCAGAAAGTTGTTGGCCTGCAGCGCTTGGCGCACATCACCCGCCGTCAGGTTGAAGGCGGCAAGACGTTGCGGCTGCAGCCAGATTCGCATCGCGAACTGGCGGGAACTGAGCACATTGGCGCGTTGAATCCCTTCCAGGGTGGTCAACTGCGGTTCGACCACACGCAACACGTAGTCGGTCACCTCGTTTTCGGCCAGCACGTCGCTGTAGAACGACAGGTACATGGACGCCGTGTCACCGCTTTCCGCCAACTGCACGACCGGGTCTTCCGAGCCTTCAGGCAGTTCGTTGCGCAGCTTGTTGACCTTGGTGGAAATCTGCGTCAAGGCTTCGCCTGGATCGGTGTCCAGACGCAGGTAGGCGTTGATCGTGCTGACGCTCTGACGACTCGAAGACACCAGATAGTCGATGCCTTCCGCCGAGGCGATTTCACGTTCCAGCGGTGTCGTGATGAAGCCTTCGACCAGATCGGCGTCGGCGCCGACATAGGTCGTGGTGATCGAAATCTGCGCGTTCTGGATTTCCGGAAACTGCCGCACGCTCAGATCGGTTGCCGAGCGCAGGCCCAGCAGCAGAATCACCAGACTGACGACTGTCGCCAGGACCGGCCGCTTGATGAAGGTATCGGTAAAGGCCATGACGGATGCGGCCTCAGGAATCTGCGGGATCGGGCGTGAGCGTGGGCTCCGGCTTGTCGCTGTTGTCGATCCTGACCGCAGAGCCACTGTGCAGGCGGAACAGCCCGGTGGCGGCCACCTCCTCCCCGCCCTCAAGTCCGTCCGTCACGGCGATGAAGTCGCCGCGTGCCTCACCGGTCTTGACGAAACGTTCGCGCACCGTGAAAACGTCTTCGGGCACGGGTTCATCGCCCTCTCCGGCTGCCTGGCCCGACTTCGCCTGCACGATGTAAACCGTGTTTCCGTAGGGGCTGTAGGCGATCGCGTTCTTGGGCAGCTCGATCACCTGATTCTGCCCCGGCAATGTGACCGCGACATCGGCGAAGGCGCCGGGACGCAGCCGGCCGTCCGGATTCGGCAGCCGTGCGCGCAGCTTGAAATTGCGCGTCGACACGTCCACCTGCGGCTCGATGGCGACGACCTTGCCGGTGAAGCTCATGTCTTCGAAGGCGTCGATGCGGACGGTCACCTCGTATCCGGCCTGAAGCTGGGACAGGTAACGCTCCGGCATCGTGAAGTCCACATAGACCGGGTCCAGCGACTGCAGCGGCACGATCGCCGTGCCTGGATCGAGATACTCACCGAGATTGATGCGGCGGATGCCGAGTTCGCCGTCGAACGGCGCCCGGATGGTCTTCTTGTCGATCATCGCCTGCTGGGCACGCACCTGGGCCTGCGCCGAGTCATGCGTCGCCTGAGCCTGCTCCAGATCGGATTTGGAGAGCGTATCCAGTTTGTAGAGCCGCTCTATGCGCTTGAGGCTGGCTTCGCTGAGTTTGGACTGCGCGCGCAGGTTTTCCAGCGACGCGGACTCTGAACTGACGTCGAGCTGCACCAGCACCTGCCCGGCCTTGACCTGCGCGCCGGACTCGAACGCGATCGACTTGACCTGGCCTGCGACCTCGGTGGTCACGTTGATGCCATTGACCGCCACGATCGTTCCCACCGCGGTCAGCTCGTTGGGCCAGGTTGCTCTCTCAGCACGCGCCGTGGTGATCGTCACCGGCGGCTGCTGCATGTTGTCGAAGAATTCCTGCATCCCCTTGCCAATCACGAACTTCAATGCGAACAACCCGCCGAACAGCACGACGACGATCGTCAGCATGATGATCATCCGCTTGGTCATGTCTGATACACCTTTCGATTCATGTTCTGCCGCGATGCCTTACGGCGATGGCGTGTTGTTGACCAGCAGACGGTCGACCTCGACGAAATCCTGGCGCCTGAGTACACCGACGACCTGCTTGAGTTGCAGTATGTTCAGCAGCAGCTGATAGCGCGTCTGGTTGAGGTTGCGCTGAGCCTCGACCACGGAGGATCGCGCTTCCAGCACGTCGGTGATCGTACGGGTGCCGGCATCGTAGCCGTTCTGAGTGGCGGTCTCCGCCACCCGCGCCGAATCCAGCGCACGGGCATAGGCCTTCGCTTCCACGTAACCGGTTTCGACATCGCCGAACAGGCGGCGTACCGCCTGCCGGATGCTCAACTCCAAGCGTCGCAATTCTGCCTGCGCGGCGCGATAACGCGCGTCCGCCTGCCGGATCTGGCTGGCGTTGACGCCGCCCGCATAGATCGGAACATTGAGTTCGACACCGATTCGCGCATCGTCCTGGGTCTGGCCGAAGTCGTATTCACTGCTGTCGTCGCGGCCCGCCGAAGCGACCATATCCACCGTCGGGGCACGGGCGGACTTCGAGGATTTAAGGTTGGTCCGTGCGATCGTGACCGATTCGCGCTGACTGCGCAGCGCCGGGCTCGTCGCCAGGGCGCGTTCCCTCCAGGGCTCCAGCTCCATCGGCTGCAAGGCCGGAAATTCGGTCTCGGCCGACAGCCGGGGCAAGGCTTCGACGCGCTCACCGGTCAACGTTTCGAGCGCATCACGCGCCGTCTCCAGCGCGCGCTTCGCCGTGATCAAACGCGCCTGCGCCAAATCATCGCGAGCCTGGGCCTCGCGCAGATCGGTTCCGGGCACGAGTTCCACGTCATAGCGCTTTTGCGTGTCTTCGAAGGCCTCACGAATCGCCGCAGCTTCACTTTGCGCCAGATTCAGTCCGTCTTCCGACAGCAGAACATCGAAATAGGCCGTCGCCACCTCGGACATGATCGCCAGCGTGCGCTCGTCGTAGCTGGCCTGCGCCTGGGCCTCGTAGGCCGTGGCCCGGTCGCCCTGAGCCGACCAGTCCAGACGAAACAATGGTTGACGCAACTGCAGGCTCGCCGACCAACTTGGATAGTCATCTTCGGAGCCGCCGAACACGCCATCCGATTCGGTGTGTGCGTAGGCCGCACCGCCGATCGCCGAAACGCTGGGCCGCCGGTTGGAACGCTCCTGCTCGGCCAGCTCGCGGTCGGCCAGAAACTGCGCCTCGGATGAAACGACCGCCGGCGCGTACTGCAAGGCCTGGTCCAGCGCCTCGCTCAAACTGGTGGCCGCCCACGCAGAGCCGGACAACGCGATGGAGGCGATCCCCAGCAGCGCTTGCCTCATCGATTTTGTCCCCCTAGGAAATCTTGGCATTGGTCATTTTTATAGAAGTCTGACGCCCGAACATGTCAGCAGGACGCCTGCTTTGCCGCCGTGGACCCAATATTCGCCCCTACACCGAATAGTCCAAAAACACCAAGCCGCTGCGGCCAATCCGTTTGTTGACGGGTGCCACCAGCTCCGATGCGGATGGGCGCCGACGATCTTGATGCCGGCGAATTATGAATGCCGTTCTGCACCGCAACAAGCGCGGGGCCATCGCGATGAGCGGATCGTCAATTCCTTTGCAAGTGTCCGCTTGCCTTCCTCAAACTGACGGGCTGCGATTTCAAGAAAACGCCCCCGCCTGCAAATTCCACCAAGGGACGATAGTAATTTAAATACTAATGTTCAAGCGACAATGCCTGATCTAGGCCCGACGCCGTTCTGCGGCGACCAGCGTGTTCTGCATCAGCATCGCCACCGTCATCGGCCCCACCCCGCCGGGCACGGGCGTAATGAAGGCGGCGCGTTGGCGTGCCGCCTCGAATTCGCAATCCCCGACCAGACTGCCGTCCTCCAAACGGTTCATGCCCACATCGATCACGGTCGCGCCTTCGCGTATCCATTCCCCGCGAACCAGCCCTGGCTTGCCGACCGCGACCACCACGATGTCGGCGTCGCGTACGAAATGCTCGAGATCGTGCGTGAATCGGTGCGCCACAGTCACCGTCACGCCGGCCAACAGCAGCTCCAACGCCATCGGCCGTCCGACGATGTTCGAGGCACCGACGACCACAGCGCGGCGGCCATAGAAGGTCTCTCCGACCGATTTGAGCAATTCGATGATGCCCAAAGGGGTGCACGGCCGCAGCGCAGGATTGCGCTGCACGAGGCGACCGATGTTGTACGGGTGGAATCCGTCCACATCCTTGTCCGGACGGATGCGCTCGATCAACTCGTTGGCATCAAGGTGCTTCGGCAACGGCAGCTGTACCAGAATGCCGTCGATCGAATCGTCCGCATTGAGCCGGTCGAGTTCGGCCAGCAGCTCGACCTGGGACACGCTGACCGGCAGTTCGCAGGGCACCGAGCGAATGCCGAGCTTCGCGCAGGTCTGGCGCTTGTTGCGCACGTACACCTGGGATGCCGGATCCGCACCGACCAGCACCGTGGCCAGCGCCGGTGCTCGCAAACCGGATTCGACACGAGCGGCGATGGCAAGCCGAACGCGTTCATGGATAGTGGCGGCGACGGCGCGACCGTCGATAAGCTGGGCTGGCACGGGTTCGAAAACGATTCGTCGGAAGACAGAAGTTGGGCGGCGGTCCACCCGGTCGGGCGCCGGCGGGCGCGTGATTATAGGCACAGCGCGCTGCTTCCAGAACCGGACCCGGCCAAGAACCACTCGGGACCGCGCAGCTGATGGCCCCATCGCGACTGATTCGGGAGACGTTCGCCACCGAGACATATCACCCGGCCTCAGGCCTGCCTCGAGATCCCGCGGTCGCCGCTCCCATTCCGATGGACACCAATACATCGGGGCCCGAAAGTGCGGGATGTCGATACCGCGAACGTGGCCGCGACTCGCACCAAGGTGCAAGTCACTCAAATAGTGGTCGGGGCGACAGGATTCGAACCTGCGACCCTCTGCTCCCAAAGCAGATGCGCTACCAGGCTGCGCCACACCCCGACGAAGTGCGGGCGGATTATCCGGGCGCGGGTATGCGCGGGTCAATCAAAAGCCGCGGTGATCAAGACCTCATTATCAAGCTTGGGCTCATTGAGCCGCTGGTAACATTGACGGAATCGCCCATCCCGGTCGTAGTCCGGACCCGTTTCGCACCGACTCCAACAGGCCTGAGCATGACCTCCACTGCGATAACCGAGACCTACCCGCGCCTGATCGGAGACATCGGTGGCACCAATGCACGCTTCGCGCTGATTCTGGCGCCCGGCGAAAGCTTCGGCACGCCACAAGTGCTGCCCACCGCCAACTTCGAGACGCTGGAAGCCGCGATCCTTCATTTTCTGGACGGCGTGGGTGGCGTGCAGCCGCGCTGGGGGGCGTTCGGTATCGCCAACCCGGTGACGGGCGACCGCGTGAAGATGACCAACCATCACTGGGCCTTTTCCATCGAGGCCCTGCGCAAGGCGGTCGGTCTGGACCGTCTGTGGCTGCACAACGATTTCACGGCACTGGCCTTGTCGCTGCCAGTGCTTCCACGCGAGGAACTGCGACAACTGGGCGGTGACAAGCCGGCGCAAGGCGCCCCACTTGCGCTGCTCGGCGCCGGCACCGGGCTGGGCGTCTCCGGCCTGTTCATGGTCGACGGCAAACCGGTTCCGATCAACGGCGAAGGGGGTCATGTCACGCTGCCCGCGTTCGACGAACGCGAAGCCACACTGCTGGGCATGATGAGAGACGGCGGAACCCATATCTCGGCAGAACGGGTTCTGTCGGGCCCGGGCATGCAGGCGCTCTACCAAACCATTTGCGCGCTCAACGGGCAGGAACCCGAACCGCTGTCCGCGGCCGATATCAGTCGCCGCGGTCTCGCGGACGACTGTCCGATGTGCGCCTCAAGCTTGCGCACCTTCTGCGAAATGTTGGGCACGGTCGCATCCGATCTGGCGCTGACGCTGGGCGCCCGCGGCGGCGTTTACGTGGGCGGTGGCATCGTCCCGAAACTGGGCGAGTACTTCGCGCAATCGGGCTTTCGCAACCGCTTCGAGAACAAAGGGCGGTTCCGCGAATACTTGGCGCCGATCCCGGTCTACGTGATTCATTCTCGGTATCCGGGGCTGATCGGCGTCGCGCACCAGCTCGAATTGGATGCCGCGCGCGAAACCTGAGCGCGCCGCGCGCGCTCAGCCGCTCAGCTTCTTCGCAAAGCCTGCGTTTCCGCCGCCAGACGCGTGATCGCCGGCCAGTCGCGAGCCTGCACGGCCGCCTTCGGCGCCAACCAGGAGCCGCCCACACAGGCCACGTTCGGCAGGGCCAGGAACTGCGGCGCGGTGGACACGTCGATTCCGCCGGTCGGGCAAAACAGCAGATCCGGGAATGGGCCGTGAAAGGCCTTGAGCATGGCCATGCCGCCCGCCTGCTGGGCTGGGAAGAATTTGAAGGTGTCGTAACCTTCGGCCAGTCCGCTGAGGATGTCCGAAGGCGTCATCACGCCCGGCAGCAAGGGCAATCCAGCGTCGCGCGCCGCCGCCAGCAAGGCTGGGGTCGCGCCCGGGCTGACGCCGAAACTGGCCCCGGCTTCGATCGCCAGGGCAATGTCGGCGATCGTCGTCAGGGTTCCGACGCCGACGATCGCGTCCGGTACTTCTTCAACGATACGCCGCGTCGCCTCAAGGGCCACCGGCGTGCGCATCGTGATCTCGAGCAGGCGCACCCCGCCGTCGACCAGCGCACGCGCCAGCGGCACCGCCGTATCCAGATCGTCGATCACCATCACCGGGATCACCGGCTGAACCGCAACGAGTTCTCGGGCATTCATTTCGACATTCTCCGATCCTGGATCAGGACGTGACAGTGGACTCGACGCCGACCGGCGCGTCGGCCGGCTCGGTCGGTTCGGGCGCGGGGCCGAAACTGACCGCACCCTGCTCCGCCCCGCTGGCCACGGCCCGGAAACTGGCAAACAGCTCGCGCCCCATGCCCCAGGCGTTCTGTGTCAGTTCGGGAATGGCGACCTCACGCTGCAAAAAATCGCTGGCTGCCACGTCGACATCGAGCCGGCCGCGCTCCGCATCCAGGTGGATCATGTCGCCATTGCGGACACGCGCCAAGGGGCCGCCGCCCAGACATTCCGGCGTGAGGTGAATCGCCGCCGGCACCTTGCCGGAGGCACCGGACATGCGGCCATCCGTGACCAGCGCCACATGATGGCCCTGGTCCTGCAGCACGCCCAATGCCGGCGTCAGCTTGTGCAGTTCCGGCATGCCGTTGGCACGCGGCCCCTGAAAGCGCACCACCGCCACGAAGTCCCGATTCAGCTCGCCATTCTTGAACGCCGTGAGCAAATCGTTCTGATCGTCGAACACCACCGCCGGCGCCGACACCTTGCGATGCTCCGGCTTGACCGCGGAAACCTTGATCACGCCACGTCCGAGGTTGCCGCTGAGCAGACGCAGGCCACCGTCCCTAGAAAACGGTTCAGCCGTACCGCGCAGCACTTCGGCATCGCGACTGAGATCCGGCGCCGCCCGCCAGATCAGCTCGCCGTCCTTGAGGAACGGCTCGCGCGTGTAGTGCTCCAGCCCTGGTCCCATCACCGTGTTCACGTCCGGGTGCACGAGTCCGGCCTGCAACAATTCGCGAACCAGAAAGCCCATGCCACCGGCCGCGTGAAAATGATTCACGTCAGCGCTGCCGTTCGGATAAACCCGCGCCAGCAGCGGCACCACGGCAGACAGCTCGTCGAAGTCGCTCCAGTCGATGACGATGCCGGCGGCACCGGCCACCGCCACCAGATGGATCGTGTGATTGGTGGAGCCGCCCGTCGCCAGCAGACCGACGATGCCGTTGACGATCGCCCGCTCGTCAATCACTTCGTGCATTGGAATGTACTGATCGCCCAATGCGGTAATCGCAGCGCAGCGCTGCGCAGCGGCGGCGGTCAGCGCATCCCGCAGCGGCGTATTCGGATTGACGAACGCCGCGCCCGGCAGATGCAGCCCCATCATCTCCATCAGCATCTGATTGCTGTTGGCCGTGCCGTAGAACGTGCAGGTGCCCGGACCGTGATAGGACTTCATCTCCGCGTCCAGCAACTCACCCCGGCTCACCTTGCCTTCGGTATAGAGCTGGCGGATACGCGATTTCTCGGGATTGGACAGCCCCGAGGTCATCGGCCCGCCTGGTACGAAAATCGTCGGCAGATGCCCAAACTGCAAGGCGCCGATCAGCAGACCCGGCACGATCTTGTCGCAGACGCCCAGGCACAGCACGCCATCGAACACGTTGTGCGACAAGGAAACCGCCGTGGCCATCGCAATCACGTCGCGCGAGAACAGCGACAGTTCCATGCCGGTCTGCCCCTGAGTCACGCCATCGCACATCGCCGGCACGCCACCGGCAAACTGCGCCACCGCCCCGGCCTTGCGGGCGGCCTGCTTGATCAGCTCCGGGAACCGCTCCAGCGGCTGATGGGCGGACAGCATGTCGTTGTACGCCGAAACGATCGCCAGATTCGGCCACTGCGCACCGCGCAGCGAATCCTTGTCATCCGGCTCCGAGGCCGCGAATGCATGCGCCAGATTGGTACAGGAAATCTGATGCCGGGTGGCGCCCGCCTCGGCCGCCGCACGCCGATGGCGCAGGTAATCGGCCCGACTCGTGGCGCTACGTTCCCGGATGCGCTCGGTGACACGGATCAAGGCAGCATGCGTGGCCATATCGAATCTCTCCTGTTCACGGACCCAGGCTCGCCGGAGCCTCGGCGTTCGGGAATACCGGGATGGGCCGCACGCGGTCCGCGCCCGTCCGGTATGTGATGCAATTCGGCAGCCATGTTAACGCGCCGCCCAGTCCCGGCGGCTTGCTGCCATGGCGATATCGTCCGCTCAGGGGCTCTGAAACGAGGCGAAGCTCAGCGACGGATCAACTTGAATGTCTCGTCGACGAATGTCCAGCCTGGGCGAGTCCGTCGAACGGCTCAAATCAGCCGGAGCGGACGCTTTCGGCGAAAGGAAGCTTGCCGTTACACAACGGCGCTGAATGACGCGTTGCCGATCTGGTGAACCCTGGGCACGGCGGGATATACTTCCGGCATATCACATGGAGACTCGCATGGAAACCACCGTGTTCAAGAACAATCGAAGCCAGGCTGTTCGCCTGCCGAAGGCGATCGCACTGCCTGAGAGCGTCAAGCGCGTCGATGTGGTTGCCGTGGGGAACACACGCATCATCACGCCGCTTGGACAGTCATGGGACAGCTGGTTTGACGGCCCATCCGTGACGGACGATTTCATGTCCGAACGCGAACAGCCCGCCGAGCAGGAGCGCGAAGCGTTCTGATGCTCAAGTTCATGCTGGACTCCAACACCTGCATCTTCACCATCAAGAACAAGCCGGATCAGGTCCGACAGGCATTCGGCAGGCATCAGGGGCAACTTTGCATCAGTTCCGTCTCTTTGATGGAGCTGATCTATGGCGCCGAAAAAAGTGCCCTGCCAGAGCAGAACCTGGCGGTCGTGGAGGGCTTCACGGCCAGATTGGACGTGCTGGACTACAACGCGCTCGCGGCTGAGCACACCGGCCAGCTACGCGCCGAATTGGCCAAGGCGGGCCGGAACGTGTCAACCTGTTTTGGACACTCACTGAGGAATTAACTCACTTTTGAGCTTGACGGCGGTGAGGGTCGGGAAATTGACCTGCGAGCAGACGCCGGCATCGAGTTGTTCCGGGGTAACCGGATTGATGGTGACGAT